>NZ_JBHSQJ010000072.1:60519-110622 GCF_042658505.1 Streptacidiphilus monticola
ATCACTGTCCGCGGCTCGCTGCGGGAGCTGCACCGCGAGCTCGATCCGGTGCCCCCTCCTGCAGCGGAGGACCTGCACCGCGCCTTCCGCGGCATGATGCCGCGGCTCGCCGCCGAGCTGCGACGCCCCGGCGGCGCCGCCGAGGCCCGCGAGCACACGGTGGAGCTGGCCGCTCGCGCGCTGGAGCGGTTCCGTTCGGGCGAGGCGGAGTTGACGCCGGGTCAGTGCGCCCGGCTGCTGCTCGGCCTGCAGGACCGCCAGGCCCGGGACCGGGTGGCGGAGTGGCTGGAGCCCGAGGAGCTCCCGGCCGCCGAGCGGCTCTGGCGCTATCTCGCCCGGCGCTGCGCCGTTCCCTTCGATGCCTGCGCCGCCCCACCGCTGTCCCTGCTCGGCTGGACGGCCTGGATCCGCGGAGACGTGGTGCTGGCCCGGGTCGCCCTGGGCCGCGCCCTGGCGGCCGACCCCCGCTACACCTTCGCCCAGTTGCTCCACGAGGCCATCAACTGCGGTGCCGTGCCCGACACCCTGCGTGCCTCGCTGCGCCGGGAGCGCCGCACCCGTGAGCGCCGCGCCCGGGCGGCCCGCAAGCGCCGACCACGCCCCTGCCCGGCCCCGTCACGCTAACCTCGGCCAGAGGCGTCCGACAGCAGCTGCCCAGGTGGTTGCGGGGTGTTTATCGTCAGGGAGACGACTATGATGCGCCCCATGTCGCGTTACGACCCCACGGCCTTTCCCCCCTTCGCGGTCACCGTCGACCTCGTGGTGCTGACCGTGCGGGACAACTCGCTCTGCGCACTGCTGGTGCGCCGGGCCGAGGAGCCGTTCCAGGGGTTCTGGGCGCTGCCCGGCGGGTTCGTCCGGGCCGACGAAGGGCTGATCGAGGCGGCCGCGCGGAAGCTCTACGAGGAGACCTTCCTGCGCGCCCAGGCAGCTCCCGGCCAGGAGCCGGACCAGCGGCCGGGCACCGGTGCGCACCTGGAACAGCTGCGCACCTACGGCAAGCCGCTGCGCGACCCGCGCATGCGGGTCGTCAGCGTCGCCTACCTCGCGCTCGCCCCCGACCTGCCGACCCCGCGGCCCGGGCTGGACGTCAACAGCGTTCGCTGGGCCCCGGTGGAGGAACTGCTCGGGGAGAAGAAGGGCGACCAGGGCCTCGCCTTCGACCACGAGCAGATCCTGGCCGACGGTGTCGAGCGGGCCCGCTCCAAGATCGAGTACTCCGCCCTGGCGACCGCCTTCTGCCCGGAGGAGTTCACCGTCGGCGAGTTGCGCCGGATCTACGAGGCGGTCTGGGGCACCCCGCTGGACCCGCGGAACTTCCACCGCAAGGTCACCGGCACCCCTGGCTTCCTCCTGCCGACCGGCGGGACGACGACCCGTCAGGGGGGCCGCCCGGCCCAGCTGTTCCGGGCAGGCGGAGCCACCGTGCTGAACCCGCCGATGCTGCGGCCGGACAACTCCGGCTCGGGCAACGGGTCGGCCGCATCCGGCTCCGGAAACGCGTCCTGACCTGACACCCTGACGCGCCGTCAGGTCAATACCACGCAGAGTGAATAAGTCGGTCTATCGTGCTGGACCGGGGGCCACCAGCAGGAGGAGCCCGGCGTGACCACGGGGAAGACGTACAAGCCGTTCCAGGCCATCGGACTGACGAAGAGTTACCGCAAGGGCCGTCCGCCGGCTCTGCTCGACCTCTCCTTCGACGCGCGTCCCGGAGAGGTGACCGTCCTGCTCGGCCCCGAGGGCAGCGGTCGGACAACCGCCCTGCGGCTGGCCCTCGGCCTGGAGCAGGGGCAGGGCACCGCACTCTTCCACGGCCGCCTGTACCGCCGCCTCGCCCGGCCCGAGAAGTCCGTGGGCGTGGTCCTCAACGAGCCCGGCCGCGGCGCTCATCCCGGCCGCCGCGCCCGCGCCCACCTGCGGATGATGGCCGCCGCCGCCGGGGTTCCGGCCCGCCGGGCCGACCAACTCCTCGAACAGACGCGGCTGGACCCCGTCGGCGAGCAGCGGCTGCGCGGATTCTCGCCCGGCATGCTGCGCCGGCTCCAGCTCGCCGAGGCACTGCTGGGCGACCCTCGGCTGCTGATCCTGGACGAGCCCACCGAGGGCCTGTCGCCGCGCAACGTCGAGTGGTTCCACGCCTTCCTGCGCGCCTTCGCCCAGGGCGGCGGTGCGGTCCTGGTCACGTTGCGCAGCCCGCAGGAGGCGGCCCAGTTGGGCCACCGGGTGGTCACCCTCGACCTGGGCCGGATGCTCGCCGACCAGTCCGTGGCCGAGTTCCGCCGCACCCGCCTGCGCGACGAGGTGTCGGTGCGCGGCCCCCAGGTCGCGCGCCTGGCGGACCTGCTGGTCGAGGCAGGCGCGGCGGTTCGCCGCGAAGGCGGCACCCGCATCTCCGTGGAGGGGCTGACCCGCACCGAGATCGGTGAACTCGCCTACCGCAACGGCATCCTGCTCCATGAACTGGCCGATGTGACGGTGGAGCACGCCCCGGGGGACCTGGCCGCAGCCCCGCCTCACCTGCTGACCGCCGCCGGTCAGGCCGCCCACGCGGCCCACGTCTCCGCGCTCTCCCAGTCCGTGGCCTATCAGTCTGCGCTCCCCGAGTCCGCGGTCCCCGAGTCCCCGGTCCCCGAGTCCCCGGTCTGCCGGTCCGCAGTCTCCGAGTCCCCGACGTCCCGGGCCGCCGCTGTGGCCGAGGTCGTCATCGGAGCGGCCGCGCCGGCGGGAGCAGCGCCGGGCGCGCAGCCCCTGCCCGGCCGGGGAGGGTCCGGGATGCCGGGGGAGCAGGTCGTGGTCGTCCGCCCGGGGGAGACCGCCGATGCCGAGCTGGTACTGACCCAGCCCCGCACCACCGCAGAGAGCGAGTGAGCCCGTGCACGCCATCGCCTACGAGCGCCGCCGTCTGACCTCGGTCCGCTCCACCTGGCTGGTCCTGGTCGGGCTCCTGCTCGCGGACGCCGCGGTCGCCGCGCTGACGGCCCGTCAGCCCGCCTTGGCCGAGCCGGTCCGAGTGCTCACCGCCGGGGTGCCCCTGCTCCCACTGCCGCTCGCCGCCATCGCCGCGGGGGCCGTCGGGGCGCTGTCCTACGGTCACGAGATCCGCTACCCGGTCCTCCGCGCGCACCTGCGCCCGGCCGTCCGCCGGTTCCAACTGCTGGCCGCCAAGCTGACGGTCGTCGGGGTCTTCTCGGCCGCCGCCGCCGCGCTCACCCTCGCCGTCGACGGACTCGCGCTGCACTTTCTTGCGCCGCACACATCCGTGCGACAGTTCGAGCACGCTCTCGTTTCGGGCCAGGTCCCGGCCGCGCTCCTCGGATACCTGGCCGCCGCCGTCGCCGGAGGCTGGACCGGACTGCTCGGGGCCGCGCTGCTGCGCAGCGCCGCCGCCGGCCTGCTGCTCGTGGTGAGCCTGCCCGTGCTCGCCGAGCCTGTGGTCCGTGCCCTGCTCGACCACCGGCAGCTGGCGGCCGACGGACTGGGGGCACTGCGCTGGTCGCGGCTGTTCCCGGTCGACATGCAGCACGCCTGGCTCTACGGCCCGCTCAGCGGACTGCCGGGCGCGGCCGGGCTGTCGCGGCTCGAACTCGGCGCGCTGGTCGGGGGCCCGGTGCTCGCGCTGTTCCTCGTCTACGCGCTGCTGCTGCCGCGCCGCAGTACGGTCTGACGACCCGGCAGGTCCGACGGGGCGTCAACTCGGCGTCAACTTCGTGCCATTTGCAGAAATAACCGAAAAGACCGATAGCATCCGATATTGCGTCACTTGTCGCCTGAGGGGCGATCACCCTTTCGTGTGCTTTTCACGAAATTCCTCAAGGCCGCTCGGCCCATGGCCGACAAAGGAGACGTGAGTACCGTTGCGCACCCCCAAATGTCCCCCGCCCACATGAGCCAGATGGCCTCGACCCCCTCGGTGCCGGGCGTCCGCTCCCTGCCGGGTGAGCTGGACCGTTACCCGATGGTCGAGCGCCCTCAGGTGGACCGTCCGGCCGCCGCCGTGCACTGGGAGTCCGCCGACCCGGAGCTGAGCCGCGCGGGCCGCCGCGCCGCCGGCCGCGGCCGCGGCCTCCACGGGCAGCTCGTCCAGCAGCTCGGCCAGATGATCGTCTCCGGCGACCTCGGCGCCGACCGCCCCCTCGTCCCCGAGGAGATCGGTCAGCGGTTCGAGGTCTCCCGCACGGTGGTCCGCGAGTCGCTGCGCGTCCTGGAGGCCAAGGGTCTGGTCAGTGCCCGCCCCAACGTCGGCACCCGCGTCCGCCCGGTCGCCGACTGGAACCTGCTCGACCCGGACATCATCGAGTGGCGCGCGTTCGGCCCCCAGCGTGAGGACCAGCGCCGGGAACTGTTCGAACTGCGCTGGGCGATCGAGCCGCTGGCGGCCCGCCTCGCCGCCGGGCACGGCCGCGACGAGGTGCAGCAGCGGCTGCTCGACATGACCGAGATCATGAGCCACGCCGCCGGCCAGGGCGACGCCCTCACCTTCGCCCGGGCCGACGCCGAGTTCCACGCCCTGGTCCTGGAACTGGCCGGCAACCGGATGCTGGAGCACCTGGCAGGCATCGTCGGCTCCGCCCTGCAGGTCTCCGGCGGCCCGGTCACCGCCTGCGAGCGCCCGACCGAGCCCTCGGTGGGCCTCCACGCCCGGCTCGCCGACGCCCTCGGCACCGGTGACGGCACCGCCGCCGAGGCCGCCATGCGTGCGCTGCTGACCGTCCATCCGGAGGTGGACACCCTGGTCCCCGGCCCCCGCGAGCACTGAACCGGACGATCTGAGCGGTCCGTCCCGTGGCCGCCCCCGCGACCGCTGCCCCCGTACCGGGCAGCGGTCGCCGTCGGCTCCATGGGCGATCGGGGGACAATCGGCGGCAACGGAATGAAGCAGCTGTCAAGGGCGGTTGGGTTGGGTAGAGCTCCAGGGGGCACACTGTGACCTGCACCACCCGAAGAGTGCGTAACACTTCTCCGTGAGCAGCGATGTCTACGGAGGCGGTGCCCCGCACCGTCGGCTCCAGCTCCACAGATAGCAGTTCCGGGCCCGTTCGGGCCTGTGTCCACTCACGTCCGAGAGGTTGTTCGTGTCGGCCAGCACTTCCCGTTCGCTCCCGCCCGAGATCGCCGAGTCCGCTGCTCTGATGGCGCTCATCGAGCGGGGTAAGGCACAGGGGCAGATCGCCGGCGATGACGTGCGCCACGCATTCGAGATCGACCAGATCCCGGTCACCAAGTGGAAGAACGTCATGCGCAGCCTCAACCAGGTCCTCGAAGAGGAGGGTGTGACGCTGATGGTGAGCGCTGCGGAGCCGGCCGGCTCCAAGCGTCCCCGCAAGAGCGTCGCGGCGAAGAGCACGGCGACGAAGACTGCGGCGACCAGGACTGTCGCTCCGCGTGCGGCCGCCCCGCGGCCTGCCGCCGCCCCGGTCGCGCGCCCCGTCGCCGCTGCCGCTGCGCCGCTGCCCCCCACTGTCGCGGCCCCGGTCGAGGACATCGACCTGCCCGGTGAGGACGAGGCGATCGCCCCCGCCAAGAAGGCCCCGGCCAAGAAGGCGGCCGCGAAGAAGGCCGCCCCGGCCAAGAAGGCCGCCGCCAAGAAGACCGCCGCTCCCGCGAAGAAGACGGCCGCCACCAAGGAGGCCGGGGAGGACGAGGAGCTGCTCGCCGACGAGGAGCTGCTCGTGGACGCCGCCCCCGCCGAGGCCGAGCCGGTCGAGGGCGAGGAGGAGTCCGAGGGCTTCGTCCTGTCCGACGAGGACGAGGACGACGCGCCGGCCCAGCAGGTCGCCGTCGCCGGCGCCACGGCCGACCCGGTCAAGGACTACCTCAAGCAGATCGGCAAGGTCCCGCTGCTCAACGCCGAGCAGGAGGTCGAGCTCGCCAAGCGCATCGAGGCCGGACTGTTCGCCGAGGACAAGCTGTCCCAGGCCGACAAGCTCGCGCCCAAGCTCAAGCGCGAGCTGGAGATCATCGCCGAGGACGGCCGCCGCGCCAAGAACCACCTGCTCGAGGCCAACCTGCGTCTGGTCGTCTCCCTGGCCAAGCGCTACACCGGCCGCGGCATGCTCTTCCTGGACCTGATCCAGGAGGGCAACCTCGGTCTGATCCGCGCGGTCGAGAAGTTCGACTACACCAAGGGCTACAAGTTCTCGACCTACGCGACGTGGTGGATCCGCCAGGCGATCACGCGCGCCATGGCCGACCAGGCCCGCACCATCCGCATCCCGGTGCACATGGTCGAGGTCATCAACAAGCTCGCCCGCGTCCAGCGCCAGATGCTGCAGGACCTCGGCCGCGAACCCACCCCGGAGGAGCTGGCCAAGGAACTGGACATGACGCCCGAGAAGGTCGTCGAGGTCCAGAAGTACGGCCGTGAGCCGATCTCCCTGCACACCCCCCTGGGCGAGGACGGCGACAGCGAGTTCGGTGACCTGATCGAGGACTCCGAGGCGGTCGTCCCGGCCGACGCGGTCTCCTTCACCCTGCTGCAGGAGCAGCTGCACTCGGTGCTGGACACCCTGAGCGAGCGCGAGGCCGGCGTGGTCTCCATGCGCTTCGGCCTGACGGACGGTCAGCCGAAGACGCTGGACGAGATCGGCAAGGTCTACGGGGTCACCCGTGAGCGCATCCGCCAGATCGAGTCCAAGACCATGTCCAAGCTGCGCCACCCGTCCCGCTCCCAGGTGCTGCGCGACTACCTGGACTGACGGCCCTCCGCTGACCGGCAGTCAGAGGCCCGGAACCGCACGGCGGTTCCGGGCCTCACTCGTTCGAGGGCACCCCGGGGCGGCGGAACGGTACTGCGGGTGACGCCTCCCTTACGCTGAGCGGCGACTGTGCGTGTCGCGCGCATCCAGGGTGAGGAGCGGGAGTGGCGGACAGCAGGGACGGCGCGCGCGTGCGCCGGGGACGACGGGCGCTGCTGGTGCTGCTGGCGGCACTGCCCGCGTCCCTGACGGTGGGTCAGCCGAACGCCGAGGCGATCGTCGGCGGCGGCCCGACGGACGTCGGCAGCCATCCGTGGATGGTGGGCGTCGCCAGCCGCTCGGTGTACGGGGGCGCCCGTTCCGGCCAGTTCTGCGGCGGCACCCTGGTCGAGCCGACCAAGGTGGTCACCGCGGCGCACTGCCTCTACGACGAGTCCACGGGCCGCCTGACCGTCCGGCCCGATCTCAAGGTGCTGGTGGGCCGGACCGACCTCAGCTCCTCGGCCGGCGAGGAGGTCCCCGTCAGCGACGTCTGGGTGGATCCGGACTACGACTTCGACAGCAACCGCTGGGATGTGGCGGTTCTCACGCTGGCCCGGCCGCAGACGGATCGTCAACTGCTGCCCCTCGTCTGGCAGGGAGACCAGCGCCCCTACACGGCGGGCAAGAACGCCACCGTCTTCGGCTGGGGCGACACGACGGGACGAGGCGACTACCCCACGGTGCTCCGGCAGGTGACCGTCCCGGTGGTGCCGGACGCGACCTGCGCGAAGGACTACCCGGGCGGCGGGGACGGGAAGTTCACGGCGGACACCATGGTCTGCGCGGGCAACCAGACCTACGGCGGCAAGGACGCCTGCCAGGGGGACAGCGGCGGGCCGCTGGTCGCGGACGGGCAGCTGGTCGGCGTCGTCAGCTGGGGGACGGGCTGTGCGCAGGCCGGCCGGCCCGGCGTCTACACCCGCCTCGAAGCCATGGCCGACGCGATCCGCTCCCAGCTCTGACGCGGCGACAACCCCGCCACGGCAGCCGGGTACGGCCGGACGCCTGGGTACGGCCGAGGCGGCGGACCAGGAAATCGGTCCGCCGCCTCGGGCTCAGCTCGTCGTCAGGGGTAGCGTCAGCGCTCCTCCGCCGCGGCCGTGGGGCTCACGGTGAGCCGGTCGCTCTCATCCTGTATCTCGGCGGCGATCTTCTTCAGCTCGGGCTCGAACTTGCGGCCGTGGTGCGCGCAGAAGAGCAGCTCGCCACCGGAGGCCAGCACGACGCGCAGGTACGCCTGGGCACCGCAGCGGTCGCAACGGTCGGCCGCGGTCAGCGGGGTCGCGGGGGTCAGAACTGTGGTCACGTCGCCTCTTCTCTAGCTCGACGAGCTGTCTTACCAGGGTCAACATCCAACCAGGCCGATTTCGTTCCCGCGCGGGCTTTCCTTTTGGGACGAGCTCGGTCGGACCGGATGGCGACGGCGGTGTCGGTGTCCTTGCCTACAGTGGTGCGTTGTTATTGGTGAGGACGTGCCCGGAGCGGATCCGGTTCATGCCTACCGCCGTCAGTGACCTTTGCTTCACTCATATTGCTGCACACGTCCGTGCTACCGAACACTCGTGCGAGGTCCGCGTAGCATATGCCGACGAACGGTGAAGCAGAAGCCCCGAGCTGCACAGCCGGTAGCCTGCATCCCGGAGGGCACTGCGCCCATGGTGCCCCGGTCCGGTGATCAGGAGCCAGGACGAAGGGCCATGTTCGCAGCCAGCGGAACGGCCCAACTGACAGCTCAACAGCGGAATACAGCGGTAACCCCCGGTAACAGCCGGCAGTAGACGAGGAGCAGGACGCGCGTGACCGCCGAATCGACCGTGACGGGCACTGGCCCCAAGGACGGCTCCAACTACACCGCGCGGCACCTCCTCGTCCTCGAGGGCCTGGAGGCGGTCCGCAAGCGCCCGGGCATGTACATCGGCTCCACGGACAGCCGCGGCCTGATGCACTGCCTGTGGGAGATCATCGACAACGCCGTGGACGAGGCCCTGGCCGGCTACTGCGACCACATCGACGTGCTGCTGCACGGCGACGGCTCGGTCGAGGTCCGCGACAACGGCCGCGGCATCCCGGTCGACGTGGAGCCCAAGACCGGGCTGTCCGGCGTCGAGGTCGTGATGACCAAGCTGCACGCGGGCGGCAAGTTCGGCGGCGGGTCCTACGCCGCCTCCGGAGGTCTGCACGGCGTCGGCGCCTCCGTGGTCAATGCGCTCTCCGAGCGCCTCGAGGTCGAGGTGGACCGCAGCGGCTGGACGCATGCCATCTCCTTCCACCGCGGCGCCCCCGAAGGGTCGTTGGAGAGGACGAAGAAGGCGCCGCGCGGCAGGACCGGCACCCGCATCCGCTACTGGGCGGACAAGCAGATCTTCCTCAAGGACGCCAAGCTCTCGCTCGACAATCTGCACAACCGCGCCCGGCAGACCGCGTTCCTGGTCCCCGGTCTGACCATCGTGGTCCGCGACGAGCGCGCGATCGACGGGGCCCCGGTCGACGAGCAGGTCTTCCGCTTCGACGGCGGCATCGGCGAGTTCTGCGAGTTCCTCGCCCCCGACAAGCCGGTCTGCGACACCCTGCGCCTGGCCGGGCACGGCACCTTCAAGGAGACCGTCCCGGTCCTCGACGAGCTCGGGCACATGACCCCGACCGAGGTGGTCCGCGAGCTGGGCGTGGACATCGCCCTGCGCTGGGGCACCGGTTACGACACCACGCTCCGCTCCTTCGTCAACATCATCTCCACGCCCAAGGGCGGTACCCACGTCAGCGGCTTCGAGAAGGCGCTCGTCAAGACCTTCAACGAGCAGTTGCGGGCGGCCAAGCTGCTGCGCGTGGCCGAGGACGACGTGGTCAAGGACGACGTACTCGAAGGCCTCACCGCGGTGGTGACGGTCCGTCTGGCCGAGCCGCAGTTCGAAGGCCAGACCAAGGAGGTGCTCGGCACCTCGGCCGCGGCCCGCATCGTGTCCAACGTCGTGGCCAAGGAGCTCAAGGACTTCCTGACGTCGACCAAGCGCGACGCCAAGGCCCAGGCCCGCGCCGTGATGGAGAAGGTGGTCGCCGCGGCCCGCACCCGGGTGGCGGCACGTCAGCACAAGGACGCGCAGCGGCGGAAGACCGCGCTGGAGACCTCGTCGCTGCCGGCCAAGCTGGCCGACTGCCGCAGCGACGACGTCGACCGCAGCGAACTGTTCATCGTCGAGGGCGACTCGGCGCTCGGCACCGCCAAGGTGGCGCGCAACTCCGAGTTCCAGGCGCTGCTGCCGATCCGCGGCAAGATTCTGAACGTGCAGAAGGCGTCCGTCACCGACATGCTCAAGAACGCCGAGTGCGCGGCGATCATCCAGGTGATAGGGGCGGGTTCGGGTCGCACCTTCGACATCGACCAGGCCCGGTACGGCAAGGTCATCATGATGACCGACGCCGACGTCGACGGCTCCCACATCCGCACGCTGCTGCTGACGCTGTTCCAGCGGTACATGCGGCCGATGATCGAGGCGGGCCGGGTCTTCGCCGCCGTGCCGCCGCTGCACCGGATCGAGCTGGTCCAGCCCAAGAAGGGCCAGGACAAGTACGTCTACACCTACTCCGACAGCGAACTGCGCAACACCCTGCTGGAGTTCCAGCGCCGAGGGGTCCGCTACAAGGACGCGATCCAGCGCTACAAGGGCCTGGGCGAGATGGACGCCGACCAACTGGCGGAGACCACGATGGACCCGCGCCACCGGGTGCTGCGCAGGATCAACCTGGGCGACCTGGAGCAGGCCGAGCGCACCTTCGACCTGCTGATGGGCAACGACGTGGCCCCGCGCAAGGAGTTCATCGTCGACTCGGCGGCCGTGCTGGACCGGTCCCGGATCGACGCCTGACGACCGGATGGACGCCTGACGAAACGTCAAGCGGCCGCCGGGCCTCCGCCTTTGGTGCGCAGCGTAGTCAGTTGGCTACACTGCGCCAGCATGAGGATCGCATGCGTGGGCGGAGGCCCGGCCGGCCTGTACTTCTCGATCCTGGCGAAGCTGCAGCGGCCGCAGGACGAGGTGCACGTCCACGAGCGGCTGCCAGCCGAAGCCGACGACGGTTGGGGCGTCACCTACTGGGCCGACTTCCTCGACGTGCTGCGCGGCTGCGACATCGACACGGCCGAGGCCATCGCACGCGGCTCGGCCTCATGGAGCCAGGGGGTCGCCCACATCCGCGGCGAGCGGACCGCCCACCAGGGCGACCGCGAGTTCGGCATCGGCCGACGCCACCTGCTCGACCTGCTCACCGCTCGGGCCGAAGCCCTGGGGGTGCGTGTCCACCACGACCGCGAGATCACCGACCCGTCCCGACTCCCCGACGCGGACCTGGTGGTGGCCGCGGACGGCGCGGGCAGCCAGATCCGCGGTGCGCATGCCGCGGACTACGGAACCCGGATCGACGAGGGCCGCAACCCCTTCCTCTGGCTCGGCACCGACAAGGTCCTCGACAGCTTCACCTTCGCCTTCCATCCCACCGAGGGCGGCGGCTGGCTCTGGTGCTACGGCTATCCCTACGGCTCCGACCGGAGCACCGTGGTCGTGGAGTGCACCCCGCAGGCCTGGACCGACCTCTCCTTCGACAGCCTCGGCCGCCGGGAGACCCTCGACCTGCTCGCCCGGCTCTTCGCCGAGCCGCTCGACGGGCACGCCCTGCTGTCCCGCGCCGAGGACACGGACGACGCCGGCTGGCGCACCTTCCGCACGGTCAGCAACCGCTCCTGGCACCGGGTTTCACCGGTGCCGACGGTCCTGCTGGGCGACGCGGCGCATACCACCCACTACTCCATCGGCGCCGGCACCAAGCTCGCCCTGGAGGACGCCATCGGCCTGGCGGCCGCGCTGCGCGAGCACGCCGACCTCCCCACCGCGCTGCAGCGCTACGGCGCCGGCCGCCGGCAGGCGCTGCTGCGCTCGCAGAGCGCGGCCCGGTACAGCGCGCGCTGGTTCGAGGAACTGCCGCGCTACATGCGGCTGCCGCCACAGCGCCTTTTCGCCCTGCTCGGCCAGCGGCACTCACCGCTGCTCCCGCTGCTGCCACCGGCCCTCGGCTACCACCTGCACCACGGCATCGAGTCGCTGCCGGCCCTGCGCGCGGCCCGTCGGTGGGCCGGGCCGCGGCTGGCGGCACGGCTGCACGCCCAGGGCGACAGGGGCAGTGATACGGTCGCGCGATGATCAGTCGATCGTCCTTCTGGCTGGACGCGGGGGACCGCCGGGTGCTCATGCGGCCACCGCTGCTCGCGGACGCGGAACGCCTGGCCGAGACCCAGCGCCGGCTCCGTGACCACCTGGCCGCGTCGAGCATCCACCGGGACCCCGACTTCTATACCACCGATGGCCAACTCGCCCGACTGCGAGCGCAGTTGGACCAGGCGTCCAGAGGCGCGCTGGCTCCCTGGCTGCTGCTGGTCGGCGACCGGATCGTCGGGGACGTGGCCGTCTCCCACATCGTGCTCGGCCCGCTGCGCTGCGGGAACCTCGGCTACTGGCTGGACCCGGAGTGGACCGGACGCGGTCTGGCCACCGGCGCCGCACTCCAGGCCTGCGCGTTCGCCAGGGACGAGCTGCGGCTGCACCGGCTCGAGGCCGGGACGCTGACCGAGAACACCGCCTCCCAACGGGTGCTGGAGCGGGCCGGGTTCAGCCGGATCGGCGTGGCTCGCAGCTACCTCTTCGTCAACGGACGCTGGCGCGACCACGTCCTGTTCGAGAAGGTCCTCGACGAACAGGAGCCGCCGGGCTGACTCCACCCCCGGGTGGAGAGCCGGACCCACCCGCGCTTCCACCCCCGCTCCGAGGTGCGCGGCGGCCGCGCTGCCTAGCGTGATCCGTATGAACTCCGCAGCAAGCACCCTGCTCGTCATCGCCGCCGTCGTCCTGGTGCTGGCACGTCAGCTGACCGCCCGCCGGGTCGGGGACGACTGGCGCAAGGCCTTCGTCCTGCCGGTCGTCCTCGCCGCCGTCGCGCTGGAGGACGGCCATCTGATCGACCCGGCCCACCGCCCGCTCGCCGTCGGCTTCCTGGTGGTCGGCCTGATCCTGGAAGCCGCTCTCGGCGCCGTCTGGGGACTCACCACCAGGCTCTGGCGCGACGAGTCCGGCGCCCTGTGGGCCAAGGGCACCCTGCTGAGCCTGCTCGCCTGGATCGGGATGGTCGTGGTCCGCGCCGGCCTCTACGGCGCGGGTCACGCGCTCGGTCTCGCCCAGGGGCAGGGCGACCTGCTGCTGGCGCTGGCCGTCCTGGTAGCCGTCCGCGGCGTCGTCCTGCGACTGCGTGCCCAGGCCGTCGCCCCGGCGTACGGTGGCTCCGCGAACGTGATCTGACACGCCGTCCGGAGCGCCGGACGGCGCACCGGACGGACGGGGACGCCACCAGGCAGGCGGAAGGACGGCACAGGGTGGAGCAGGCGACCGACTGGCCCCCGCGCGGCGGATCCGAGCGGGTGGACCAGATCGCGCTGCGGCGCCGACTCGGCAACGCCGCCCGCACGATCGGCCTCGGTGCGGCCGTGTGGTCGGTATTCGCCAACGGGCGGCTGACCACGACGCAGATGGCCGTGCTCTCGGCGGTCACGGCCGTCGGAGTGGTCGCCTTCCTCGCCTTCGTCCGCTTCGCCCGGGCCCGCCGGCTGACCGCGAGTCTCGCCTGCCTCGTCGTCGTCGCGGTCCAGGCGTGCTTCGCCGCGCTCGACGGCGGCGGGCTGATCGGCGTGCTGTTCATGTGCGGGATCGCCCTCGGCGCCTTGCAGCGGCTGCCGCTCGCGGCCGCGGTTCCGGTCCTGGTCCTCTCCCTGAGCGCGTTCATGGCCATCGCACCGCCGGGCGTCGCGCACTGGTCCAACGCCGTCACCGTGCTGGGCCTCGGCGTGCTGGGCTATGTGCTGCGCCTGGACGCGGCGGCCCGGGCCAACACCCGCGCGCTGCTGGAACAGGAGCGCGCCGCGCACGCGGCCCGCGCGGAGACCGCCGCACTGGCCGAACGTGCCCGCATCGCCCGCGAGATGCACGACGTACTGGCCCACAGCCTGTCCGCGCAGCTGGTGCACCTGGAGGCGGCGCGGCTGCTGCTGGACGGCGGCGCTCCCCGGGAACAACTGCGCGAACGCATCGTCGCGGCACGGAAGATGGCCCAGGACGGGCTGGCCGAGACCCGGCAGGCGCTCTCCGCGCTGCGCGGCGAGTTCACGCCGGTGGGGGAGTTCCTGCAGGAACTGGCCAAGGAGGAGGACGCGGTGCTGGAGGTGGAGGGCGTGCCCCGGCCGCTCGCCGCCGAGGCCGGCCTCGCCGTACGGCGCACCGCGCAGGAGGCGCTCACCAACGTCCGCAAGCACGCGCCCGGTGCGTCGGCGCGGGTACGCCTCGCCTACGCCGAGGACGGTGGCGTCCAACTGGAGGTGGTCAACGGACCGGGCAGGCGTCCCGCCGAGCTGGGCGACTCGGGCAGCGGCTACGGGCTGCTCGGCATGCGTGAGCGGGCCGAACTGCTCGGCGGCGAACTGGAGGCGGGCCCCCGCGAGGGCGGCTTCCGGGTGCTGCTGACGCTTCCGGGCGAGCGGCAGGGGCCGTCCGCCGCAGGGTAGTTTGGGCCCGTGAACGAGGCGAGTCCGGTACGGGTGCTGGTGGCGGACGACCAGACCGTGGTCCGCGAGGGCATTGTCATGCTGCTCGGGCTGCTGCCCGGGATCGAGGTGGTCGGCGCGGCCGCGGACGGCGAGGAGGCGGTCCGCCTGGTCGGCGAACACCGGCCGGACGTGGTGCTGATGGACCTGCGGATGCCGCGCGTGGACGGCGTCGAGGCCACCCGCCGGATCCGCCGTGACCACCCTGGCACCGACGTGGTCGTGCTGACCACCTACGCCGACGACGACTCGCTCTTCCCGGCGCTGCAGGCGGGGGCTCGCGGCTATCTCACCAAGGACGCGGGCGCCGAGGAGATCGCGCGCGCCATCGCGGACGTGCGGGCGGGCGCCGCGGGGCTCTCGCCGCAGGTGCAGGCACGGTTGCTGGAGCGGCTCGCCGGCGGCGCCGGGACCGGTGGCGCCACGTCGGCTGTTCCGGATGCGCCCGTTCCGGCGGCGCCCCTGCCGAGGGCTCAACCCGTAGCGCTGCCGGACGGGTTGACGGCCCGTGAGGCGGAGGTGCTCGCGCTGATCGCCGGTGGCCGGTCGAACGCGGAGATCGCCGCCGAACTGTTCGTCAGCATGGCCACGGTGAAGACCCACATCAACAACCTCTTCGCCAAGACCGGGGTCCGCGACCGGGCCCAGGCGGTGCGGTATGCGTACCAGCACGGGCTGCATCACCTGATGGAGTGAACGTCCGCACGAGCGGCCACCGGCCGTCCCAGGCGTCACCATGCTTGACCCGTGACTCGACAAGAACTCTCCCCGAGGGCCCAGCCGGAGGACTTCGACTGGTGGGCGGCCCCCGAACGGGCCCGTGAGCAGCAGGAACTGAAACGCCATCAGCCCGGCGCGGCGGAGCTGGGACTGGATCCAGAGCCGGCGCCGGAGCTTGCGGAATCGGAGCACGCAGAGCCCGGCCACGCGGAGCCGGAGCACGCGGGTCCGGATACCGCGGAGCCCGAGCACGCGGGCCTGGATAGCGCGCCGCCGGTGCGCATGGAACCCCTCACCGATCCGCGGCCCGTGGCGCCGGACAGCGCCGGGATCTACCGCGAGGTGCAGGCGGGCCCGCAGTTCCGGCAGGTGCGCAGCGGCTACCGCCGCTTCGTGCTGCCGGCCACGCTCGCCTTCGTCTCCTGGTACCTGGCCTACGTGGTCGCCTCCGTCGCCGCACCGGACCTGATGGACCGTCCGGTCGTCGGCCCGCTCAACGTCGCCTGGGTCCTGGGCCTGGCCCAGTTCGCCACCACCTTCCTCACCGCCTGGCTCTACGCCCGCAACGCGCGCGACCATCGCGACCGCGCCGCACTCGGCTTGCGCTGGGACACCCAGGACCGGCTGCGATGACCGCCGCCGCGAGCGACGCGCACCAACCCCTGGCCACCGGGCTGTTCGTGCTGGTGGTGCTGGTCACGCTGGGCATCACCTTCTGGGCCGGACGGCGCGGGAGCGCGGCGGAGGACTTCTATGTGGGCGGCCGGACGTTCAGCCCGTTGCAGAACGGTTTCGCCATCTCGGGCGACTACCTCTCCGCCGCCTCGTTCCTCGGCACCACCGGACTGATCGCCCTATACGGCTACGACGGCATGCTCTACTCCGTCGGCTTTCTCGTCGCCTGGCTGGTGGTGCTGATGCTGGTGGCCGAGCTGGTCCGCAACTGCGGCCGGTACACGCTGGCGGACGTGCTGTCGCTGCGCATGTCCCGCCGTCCGGTCCGGGCCGCGTCGGGCATCGCCTCGGTGCTGGTGACCCTGTGCTACCTGGTCGCCCAGATGGTCGGCGCGGGGGCGCTGATCTCCCTGCTGCTCGACCTGCACTCGCCCGCGGCCAAGGGCTGGTCCATCGCCGCGGTCGGCGCGCTGATGGTGGTCTACGTGACGGTCGGCGGGATGCGGGCCACCACCTGGATCCAGATCGTCAAGTGCGTGCTGCTGCTGGGCGGAACGTTGCTGCTGAGCGTGCTGGTGCTGGTCCACTTCCACGGCGACGTCGGCCGGTTGATGCGCGCGGCGGCGGACGGCAGCGGCCACGGCCATGCCTACCTGGAGCCCGGCCTGAAGTACGGCGGGAGCCTGAACAGCAAGGTCGACTTCGTCAGCCTCGGCCTCGCTCTGGTGCTCGGCACGGCGGGCCTGCCGCACATCCTGTCGCGCTTCTACACGGTCCCGACGGCGCGGGCCGCACGGCGCTCGGTGCTCTGGGCCATCGGCCTGACCGGCACCTTCTACCTGCTGACCCTCGTGCTCGGCCTGGGCGCGGCGGCCGTCGTCGGCGCTCCCGCGATCCGGGCGGAGGACCGGACCGGGAACACCTCGGTGCCGCTGCTGGCCGACCTGCTCGGCGGAACGGTTCTCTTCGCCGTCGTCTCCGCGGTGGCCTTCGCGACCATCCTCGCGGTGGTGGCCGGACTCACGTTGGCCTCCTCCGCCGCCGTCGCTCACGACCTGTGGGCGCGGGCCCTGCGGCGGGCGGACCGCGAGCCGCCCAGCGAGCAGGCGGAGGTGCGCGTCGCCCGGATCTCGGCCGGGGCGATCGGGCTGGTGGCCATCGTCCTGGGCCTGTTCGCGCAGAACCTGAATGTGGCTCAACTCGTGGGCATCGCCTTCGCGGTGGCGGCTTCGGCGAACGTGCCGGCGCTGCTGTTCAACCTGTTCTGGCGCAGGTTCACCTCCCGCGGTGCGACCTGGGCGATCTGGGGTGGCCTCGTGCCCGCCGTGGTGCTGGTCGTCTTCTCGCCCGTGGTGTCCGGCACGCCGGGCTCGATGGTGACCGGGGTGGACTTCCACTGGTTTCCCCTGCAGAACCCCGGACTGGTCTCGATCCCCCTGGGCTTCCTGGCCGGCTGGCTCGGCACCGTCACCTCGAAGGAAACGGCCGATCCGGACACCTGGGCCGAGTTGGAGGTCCGGGCGCTGACCGGGGCCGGGGCCGTCTGAGGGCCGGTTGCGAGGGGGTGGGCGCCGCTCGCGGGCAGAAGAGTGCCCCCGGGCGCGACGGGGGAGGCGCGCCCGGGGGCTGCATTCAGCGTAACTCCCGCGTCCGCGAACGGAGAGTCACGTGCGTCACTTCGCTCAGCCGTTGACCGGCAGGCCCTCCAGCTTGTCGGCGGCGATGACGTACTTGTTGGTGTAGGTCTTGCTGACGTCGACCTTGCTGACGTCGACCCCGGAGATCTTCGCGGTCTGCGAGACGGTGGCCGGGCCGTTGGCGGGCATCAGGCCGTCCGCCAGGAACTGGCCCTTGTCCTGCGCCAGGGTCGAGGTGTACACGTCCTTGGTGATCAGACCGTTGGAGGTGTAGTTCGCGGGCATCGCGTTGGCGATGTCGGCGGCGGTGTGGGTGTTGATCCAGTGCATCGTGGCGACCAGGGCGTCGACCACCTTCTGCACCGTGTCCTGGTGCGACTGCACCCAGCTGTTGAGGGCGAGCACGCCGGCGGCCGGCCAGGCGCCGCCCAGGTACTGGGTGGCTCCGGCGGTGCTGCTGAGGTCGATGACCGAGTCGCCGGCCCCGGCCGCCTCGACCGCGTGGACGGTGGGCTGGGTGGTGATGGCGCAGTCCACCCGGCCCTGCTGCAGCGCGGCCAGCAGCGTCGAGCCCGCACCCACGCCGACCCGGTGGAACTTGCTGGTGGGCACGTTGTAGTGGGCGGCGAGCTGGAGGATCAGGTCGTCGGTGCCGGAGCCGAGGTCGGTGACGCCGATGTTCTTCCCGGCGAAGTCCGCGGGCGTCTTGACGCCCGACTTCTTGGAGCAGAGCACCCGCTCGCCGGGCGCGCCGCTCAGCTGGATGAGGTTGACGACGTCCTTGCCCTTGGCCTGGAAGTCGAAGGTGTGGATGTACCAGGCGCCGGCCATGTCCACCTGGCCCGAGGCCATCGCGTCCTCGGCGCCGACACCGCCCGAAGTCTCGGTGCTCAGCTGCATGTTGACGCCGTACTTCTTGTAGAAGCCGAGCTGCTGGGCCAGCTCGTACGGCAGGTAGATCTGCTTGTCGATGCCGCCGACCATCATGGTCACGGTCGGCAGCGAGCCGCCGCCGCTGCTGCTGGCGGTGGTCTTGGAGGAACCACAGGCGGTCAGGCCGAGGGTGGCGAGCAGGCCGCCGGCGGCAGCCACCGCCAGGGTCCGGCGGGATCTGCTGCTGATCTTCGAAGCGAACATGACATGTACTCCCTTGTACGGTGGGGTGGGGGTGGCGACGGAGGGGTTCAGTCGGGTTCAGTCGGGCTCAGAGGCCGGCGGACTCGGTGGAGGACGGCGGCCGCCAGGCGAGCAGCTTCTTCTCCAGGAAGCTGATCCCGCTCTCCGCGGTCAGGGCGATCACCGCGATGATCAGCATCGCCGCGAAGACGCCGTTGGGGTTGAAGTGGTTCTGTGCGTCGGAGATGACCAGGCCCAGACCCTGCTGGGCGCCGAGGAACTCCCCGACGATCGCGCCGATGACCGCGAAGCCGAAGGCGACGTGGAGGCTGGCGGTGATCCAGGTGAGCGCCGAGGGCAGCACCACGTGGCGGACGATCTGCAGGCGCGAGGCGCCGAGGACGCGGGCGTTGTTGACGAAGACCCGGTCGACCTCGCGGACGCCCTGGAAGGCGTTGAAGAAGACGACGAAGAAGACGAGCACCGAGGCGAGCAGGACCTTCGCCGGGGTGCCCAGGCCGAGCCAGACGAAGAAGATCGAGCCGAGGACGATGCGCGGGATCGCGTTCACGATCTTGATGTACGGGCCGATGACGTCGGCGAGGAACTTCACCTGCCCGAGCAGGATGCCCAGCACGATGCCGGCCGCGACGCCGTAGAAGAAGCCGAGCAGGGCCTCCTCCATCGTCACGCCGATCTGCGTCCAGATGGAGCCGAAGGTCGTGCCGTGCTGGAACCAATCGCCCAACTGCTTGACGATTCCCGAGGGTTGGCCGAAGAAGAAGGGATCGACGAGCCCCCACTGGGTGAACAGCTGCCAGCCGCCGATCACCACGACGCCGAGGAGCACACGGCTCAGGTTGACCTTGATCCGCCGGTTGCGGGCCTGCCGCAGTGCCCGCGCCCGGACCGTCGCCTCGTCGGCGGCGATCTCGGACCGCAGTACGGAGCGCACCTCGTCGGGTGTCTGCATCTCCCGCTCCTTGGACTCGGATGTGCTGTTCATCAGTGGTCCTCCTCCGGCGTCGAGGTTCCCGAGGTGCCGCCGGTGAGTGCGTAGGCGCGTTGCACCTCGTCCTTGAGCGACTCCCAGATCTGGTGGTGGAGTTCGAGGAAGCGCGGCTCGAAGCGGATCTCCTGTACCGCGCCGCGCGGGCGCGGCAGGTCGATGTCGTAGACGCCCTTGATCGTGCCGGGCCCCGAGGTCATCACGACCACGCGGTCGGAGAGGGCGACCGCCTCCTCCAGGTCGTGGGTGATGAAAAGGACAGAGGGCTTGAGCTCCTCCCAGAGGCCGAGCAGCTCGTTCGACATGATCGCCTTGGTCTGCACGTCCAGGGCGCCGAAGGGCTCGTCCATCAGCAGGATCGACGGCTCGTTGATGAGCGCGGCAGCCATGGCAACCCGCTTGCGCATACCGCCGGAGAGCTGGTGCGGGTGGTGGTCCTCGAAGCCCCGCAGGCCGACCCGGCCGAGCCAGTCGCGGGCGCTGGCCTGGGCCTGGCTCTTGGACGCGCCGCGGAACATCGGGCCCAGCGCCACATTGGCGAGCACCGTCTTCCACGGCAGCAGGGCGTCCTGCTGGAACATGAAGCTCACCCCGTCGGTGATCCCGTCGACCTCCTTGCCGCCGACGCGGACCGTGCCGCCGCTCGGCTTGTCGAGGCCCGCCACCATGCCCAGAGTCGTCGACTTGCCGCAGCCGGTCGGTCCCACGACCGCGCAGAACTGACCCGGTTCGACCGTGAAGTTCACGTCGCGGAGCGCGGTGAACACCTTGCCGGTGGGAGAGGTGAACCGCCTTGTCACGCCGGAAAGTTCAATCCTGGCCTGGTCCCGACCCGCAGCCCGCCTTCCCGGACCCGTCGTCGGGCTCAGCGCTTCGCTGTGTCCAGCCATCGCGTCCGTCTCCTTTCGTCCTCGCCTTCGAGGTTTATGAAGCTAGGACTGCGGCCGGATGACCTCCATGTTTCGCACGCAAGCCGTGATACTGCGCATAACTCGGGGTTCTGCTCGTTCTGCTCAGTGGAGCGAGGGTGTTCAAGCAGGCGGGCACCAGGCACAATCGCCGGAACAGAGGGCACGGCAACGGGGCTGCGCCCCGTATCCGGAGGTCGGCCGTGTCGGGACGACGCCGGCTGTCGAGCCGGATCCTCATCAGCCTGCTGGTGATCCTCACGATCACCAGCGCCGTCGGCTTCGGGCTGCTCGCGTACGCCCAGCGGGCGGAACTCGACCGGCAGGCCGAGCAGCGGGCCCTGGCCATCGCCGAGACCACGGCCGCCGACCCGCAGATCCGCCAGTCCATGCAGGACGGCGGCAGCGGCGACACGGTGCAGCAGATCGCCAGCCGGATCGAGACGCTGTCGCACGCCAGTTATGTCGTGGTGATCGACCTGCACGGGATCCGGCACTCGCACCCGCATCCCGAACTCGTCGGCAAGCAGGTCTCGGAACCGATCGAGGTGCGGAACGGCAACCCCTGGGTCGGCATCGACCACGGGTCCACCGGTCGGTCGGCCAACGCCAAGGCCCCCCTCTACGGCCTCGACGGCGCCCTGGTCGGCGAGGTGTCCGTAGGCATCCCCGAGCGGGACATCGTCCAGGGCTTCACCAGCGAGCTCACTGCGTTCGCGCTCTACATCGGGGTGGCCCTGGCGGTCGGCGTCGGCGCGTCCTACCTGCTCGCGCGCAGCCTCAAGCGCAGCACCTTCGGCCTGGAACTGCACGAGATCGCCGGGTTGCTGCAGGACCGCGAGGCCATGCTGCACGGCATCCGCGAGGGCGTGATCGCCTTTGATCCCGCAGGCCGGGTCAGCGTGATCAACGACGAGGCCCGGCGGCTGCTCGGCCTCGGTCCCGCCCTGGGCGAGACGCTGGAGGACCTGCTCCCGGAGGGCCGCCTGCGCCGCGCCCTGTCCGGCGAACTGCTGTCCTCGTCCGGCAGCGACGAACTGCACGTGCTGACGGACAGTCACTGCCTGGCCGTCAACCGGATGCCCGTGGTGCTGCAGGGGCGCGAACTGGGCGCCGTGGTGACCGTGCGGGACCGGACCGAGATCGTCGGCCTGCTGCGCGAGCTCGACTCCGTGCGCGGACTCACCGACGCGCTCCGCGCCCAGCAGCACGAGTTCGCCAACCGTATGCACACCCTCGCCGGCCTGCTGGAACTCGGCGAGCAGGAGCAGGCGCTGGAGTACGCGGTCGAACTCGCGGGAGCGGAACGGGGCCTGGTCGCCGGGATCCGCGAGCGAATCGACAACTCGCTGATGGTAGGCCTGATCGTGGCCAAGACCACGGTCGCGGCCGAGCGCGGCGTCCGCCTGGTGCTGGAGCCTGAGTCGTGCCTGGGCGCGGACCCCGGCCACCTGCGCCGCCTGCTCACCGTCGTGGGCAACCTGCTGGACAACGCAGTGGAGGCGGCTTCCGGCAGCAGCCCCGCCGAGGTCCGGTTGCTCCTTCGGGAGAGCCCGGACGAGATCGAGGTCAGGGTCGCCGACAGCGGGCCCGGCGTCCCGGCGGGCTGTGCCGAGGCCATCTTCGAGGACGGGTGGTCCACCAGCCCCGACCGCGGCACGGCCCGGCGCGGCCTCGGTCTGGCGCTGGTGCACCGGCTGGTCACCCGGCACGGCGGGACCATCGAGGTCAGTGAGGGCCCCGGGGCGGTCTTCAGGGTCCGCCTCCCGCTGCCCGACAGCGACCCCGCGCCGCTCGGCGCGGTCTTCACCGCCGCCCCGCCTGTCCTGGCCTCGGGACCGGTACCGGGACACAAGCCGG
Source organism: Streptacidiphilus monticola (assembly GCF_042658505.1). NCBI lineage: Bacteria > Bacillati > Actinomycetota > Actinomycetes > Kitasatosporales > Streptomycetaceae > Streptacidiphilus > Streptacidiphilus monticola. Next base: position 82,818 of record NZ_JBHSQJ010000072.1, read on the forward strand.
GGCAGGAGCCGGAACTGGCCCTGACACAAGGAGGTGCCCGCTGGTGATCCGCACACTCGTGGTCGACGACGACTTCCGCGTCAGCGGAATCCACGCCGCCTACGTCGCCAAGGTGCCCGGTTTCGAGGTCGTCGGCCAGGCCGCGACCGTCGCGGCCGCGCTGACCGCGGTGGCCGAACTCCGCCCCGACCTGCTGCTGCTGGACGTCTTCCTGCCGGACGGCAGCGGCATGGACGTGCTGCGCCGGCTCACCACCGAGTCGGGTGCGTCGCGCCCCGACGCGCTCATGATCACGGCGGCCCGGGACCTGGGGTCCGTGCGCGAGGCCATGCAGCTCGGAGCGGTCGGCTACCTGGTCAAGCCCTTCGGCTTCGCCATGCTCGCCGAGCGTCTGGCCGCCTACGGCGAACTGCGGGAGCGCATGGACGCGTTGGCGGCCGCCGAGACCGACCAGGCCGAGGTGGACGCGCTGTTCAGCGTGGTCCGCCCGGCGCGGGTGGCGCAGCAGCCGCCGAAGGGGCACTCGGCGCCCACCCTGGCCCTGGTCCGGGCAGCCGTCCAGGGGGCCCGCGGCGGGGACCTGTCGGCGGCGGAGGTGGCCGAGCGCACCGGGATCTCCCGGGCCACGGCCCAGCGGTACCTGTCCTACCTGGTCCGCGAGGGACTGGCCCGCCTGGAGCTCCGCTACGGGGCGACGGGCCGCCCCGAGCACCGCTACCGCGCGGCCTGAGCGGTGAGTGCGACGACCTCGTAGCCGGTCGGGTTGCCGGCCGGCTTGAGACAGCTCTCCTGACGGGCCGGCTGGAGCAGCGTGCGCCGCACGCTCGCCCGCCAGAGGCGGCCGTCGGTGTGACGGACCGTCACCGCCGTCTCCTCCGCCTCCGGGCCGCCCGCCTCGACGACCAGCGCGTCGGCCTGGTCCACGCCGAACTGCTGACGGACCGCCAGCTCCGCCGTCTGCAGCGGACGCGACCAGTAGGAGCGGCCCCGGCACCACTCGGGGACCGTGCGCCCTTGGTGGGTCGCCTCCAGCACCTCCTTGGCGGTGTGCGCGGAGAGGCGGCCGTACGCGTACCCGTAGGGGAGCACGAGCATGGTGGGGGAGAACCGGTGGCCGCCCAGGTGGGTGACCTCCCAGACCTGCGCGTGCCCGGCCGCGGCGAGCTCGGCGGCGAGCGGGCGGCCGAGCAGCGCGCAGCAGCGGTCGCGGCGGCCGTTGGTGCACACGAGGGCCAGCGGGTCGCCGTCGTAGGCGGCGCCGGCGCTGCCGTGGGCGCCCGCGCCGAGCGCGGCGAAGTCGAGGTCCAGCAGGTCCTCGGGGTGCAGCGTGGCCCGGCGGACCCAGGAGCGACCGGGGGCGGTGTGCGCGAGATAGACCTCGCGGCGACCGGACGGGGGGCGGTCGGCGTGGCGTCCGGGCCGGCGGATCAGGGCGATCTCCACGCCTGTGCCCGCTGTCCGCCGCTGCAGTTCGCGGCCGAGGTCCGGATCGAAGTGACTCTCCGTCAGCGCCCGCGCGCCCCAGGGGCCCGCCTGCTCGACCAGCAGCCAGCTGCGTGCGGTCGGCGCGGTGCCGGCGAGGGGCTCGGTCAGCTCCCTCGAAAGGGTGGTGCAGGTGCTCACGCTGGCAAGGGTAGCCTTACCGCCCTGTCCGGCTCGCGTCCGGGTCGGCAAGCGGGTTCGGAACGTCGGTCCACTGGTCGCCGGGCGGGCGGCCCTCCAGCCGCATCGCGGCGAGCGCCTTGACCGGAACGGGGTCCGCCAGCAGCGCCCGCCGGTCGTCCGGATCGCCCAGGACGACCGCCGCCTCCCGTGCGGCCTCCGCCACCGCCGACCAGAGCCCGTCCTCGCGGTGGCGGTCCCCGCCGCCGAGTCCGGCCACCAGTGCGGCGAGCGCGCCGCCGAGCAGGGAGCCCAGCAGTTTGCGGCGCAGCACCTCAGGGCGGTCGTCCACGACGTGCCCGGAGACCGCGTGCTGCGCCAGCCCGGCGCGGGCGAGCCGCGAGGGGCTGACCCGGATGTCCGCCAGGTCCCGGTAGACCAGCAGCACCGGGTGGTCCGCCGGATCCAGGGCGACCAGCACGTTCTGCCCGTGCGCCTCCAAGGCCGCGCCCCAGTCCAGCAGTTGCAGCAGCGGCGGGAACAGCAGCCGGGACAGCGCCGCCAGCCAGGCGGCCGGATCGGCCAGGCGCGGCGGATGCGCGGCCAGCGCGGCGAGCGGGACGATCCGGGTGCCGGGCGGGGCGTACCGCCGGGGACTCTCCCGCACCAGCACGGCCAGGTCCGGGCTCGGCACGCCGTCCCGCAGCGCGGCCGCGGCGGCGAGGTTGCGGGTGATCTGCAGACTGCCGTCCAGCTTGGCGACGAGCGCGGACAGCAGGTCGGAGAGGGCAGCGCTGTTGCGCACCGACGCTCCCGAGATGTCGCGGACCGCCGAGGTCATCCGCAGCGACAGCGAGGTCTTCAGATGCGGGCCGCCGTCCGCCGGGGCCAGGGTGCGCACCGACATCAGCGGCGCCGCCTCCAGCCGCGCCGCCTCGGCGGGCAGGCCCGGCAGGCCGGGCACGTGGACGAGCTGCCACGGATGGACCGGCAGCAGGATCGAGTCGCGGCCGCGCAGAGCTGACGGCCAGTCACCGACCAGGACGCTCTCCCGGGCCGGCACCTCGAGCAGCGCGAGGGACACCTGCTGCCCGAACTCCGGCGCGTAGGCTAGCTGTTCCGCGACGGAGAAGCCGGGACGGCTGCGGCAGCCCGGGTGGTAGGGATGACCGTCGACGACGCTGCGCTCGGCCGAGAGGAGGTCCCCGGTCCCGGCCGGGACGGCGGCCGCCCGGGACAGGGCCAGCGAGACGACGCTGTGCTCGACCTCCGCGCGCAGCGTCGCGCTGCCGGGCATGCCGAGCGCCTCCAGCACCGCGGCGGGATGCGTCTGCGGCCGGCCGTCCACCCGCAGCGCCAGCCCGGGCTCGTCCCGGCCGGTGTCGTAGGCGCGCCGGGCCGGACCGGCGATCCGGGCCCGGTCCACCGGCAGCTGCTCGACGATCAGCGACCGCCACAACCGGCCCAGCACCGCGGCACGCGCACCGGGCAGCTCGTGCAGCCACCTGTCCGTCAGCTCCGGCCGGGCCCGCTGCAGTTCGGCGGCGAAGGCGGCCTCAGCCCGGCGCAGGGAATTCATGGACAAGTGCTTACCTCGGATCGACAGGGTGCATGCGCGGGAAATGTCAGTATGCGGGCATGGGTGACCCGTGGAACGAGCCTGACACGATCGCGGCACAGGCGCTGCTCAACTGCCTGGTACGGGAGTTGGCGGCCCCGGAGGGAGAGGGCTGGCGACTCGCCGGGAGCGGACGGCTGCTCAGCTGCGACCGCTCCGGCCGCTGGCTGCGCGACCCCGCCGTGGACGGGCGGCCGGTCGCGGACCTGGAGGAGCTGATCACGCTCGTCGAGACCGAGGCCCGGGCGCGCACCGGGACGGAGAACGCGACGCTCGCGGACGAGATCCGCGACAGCCGGGACGTCGTCGCCGCGCTGGTGCAGGCCCGGCGCTCACGGCCCGACTGGGCGGCGAGCGACCTCTACCTGCGCAGCGAGCAGGCCCTTCTCGCGGGCCACCGCTACCACCCCGCGGCGAAGACGCGCGGCGGGGGACCGGCGAGCGCGTGGCTGCCGTTCGCCCCGGAGGCGGGGGCGTCCTTCGCGCTCGAACTGCTGGGCGTCCCCGAGGGCTTGCTGCGGGAGGAGGGCGTCTCCGAGGAGATCGACAAGCTCTGGGGCGCGGCGGCCCCGGCCGGGTACCGGGTGCTGCCCGTCCACCCCTGGCAGCTGCGGCTGCTGGGCGGCGTGCCGCCCGAGCCGCTGATCCGGCTGGGCCGGACCGAGGAGACGGCGTTCGCGACCTCGTCCCTCCGCACGGTGTACCTGCCGACTGCGGACCTGTCGCTGAAGTTCAGCCTGGACGTGCGGATCACCAACGACATCCGCCGGCTCTGGGCCCGTGACCTGTGCTGGCTCGTCCCCGTGGACCGGATTGTCGCTGAACTCCCCATCGGCAGGCGGATGCTGGCCGACACCGGCTACCGGGCTCCGGGCTTCGCGGCGGACGGCGACTGGGAGGCGCTGGCCGTACTCCAACGCGAGGGCCACGGGCGCGTGCTGCGCCCCGGACTGACGCCCCTGCTGGCCGCCGGCGTCAGCGAGGGCTTCGCCGGGAACCCGCTGGACGGCCTGGACGCGGACCGGGCGCTGGCGTGGTGGCGCAGCTACGTGCAGCTGGCGGCTCCGGCGGCGCTGGAAGCCTGCTTCGAGCACGGGGTGGTGCTGGAGGCCCATCTGCAGAACGTGCTGGTGGCGGTGGACGCGGACGGCATGCCGGGTGAGGTGCTGTTCCGGGACCACGAGGGCGTGAAGCTGGTGCACGACCACCATGCCGCGCTGCTCGACGCGCACCCCGGCCCCGGGAACCCCGGCGTGAGCCGGGAGAAGGGGCGGGACCGGCTCTTCTACTGCCTGGTCGTCAACAACCTGATGGAGATGGCCGCGGCGGTGCGGGAGCGGGCGCCCGAGGCGGCCGAGGAGCTGTGGCCGACGGCACGTCAGGTACTTGCCGACTGGCCGGAGTTGACGGAGGCGAGGTATCTCCCTGCCAAGACCAACCTGACGCTCCGCTGGACGAACGCCGACGGGGGTGACTCCGCGTACCTGCCGATCCCGAATCCCCTGCACGGATGAGGTGGTTGGACCACGCCGGTGTGGCGCAGCCGCGGGGGCGCGGGGCTGTGGGCATGCGCGGCGCCGCTGCGTGGGCGCGACCAGCGCCACCCCCGGGGAGGGCCGACCCCGGTGAAGGGGCCGGACCTCCGCCGGCGGGTGGCTTCTCGCGCTGGGGCACCTCCCGGACGAAGGCCGGGCGATCCTCGCGCCACCGGCGGCTACGCCGCCAGGAGGGCGCTACTGGGCGGCCACCGCAGCGATGGGCTTCGGGACGGGGACGCCGCTGCCGTCGCGGCGAGGGTCGCGGCCCGGCAGCTCCGCCGGAGAGCCGTTCGCAGTCGCCGCCACCGCCGGCGCGGGGCCGGCCCAGGCGAAGACCAGGCGGTCCTCGCCCTTGAGGAACCGCTGGCAGCGCACGCCGCCCGTGGCGCGGCCCTTGCGCGGGTACTGGTCGAACGGTGTCGCCTTCGCCGTGCCCTGACCCAGGCCGTCCAATGCGTCCGCCGTGCCCGCGACTGTCACGACCAGCGCGTCCGCGGCCGGGTCGACCGCCGTGAACGACAGCACCGTCGCGTCGTCCGCCAGCTTGATGCCCGCCATGCCGGCCGCCGGCCGCCCCTGGGGGCGGACCTGGCCGGCCGGGTAGCGCAGCAGCTGCGCGTCGGAGGTGATGAAGACCAGGTCCTCCTCGCCCGTGCGCAGTTCGACCGCGCCGACCACCCGGTCACCCTCCTTGAGGGCGATGACCTCGAACTCGTCCTTGTTGTCCGGCCAGTCCGGCACCACGCGCTTCACCACGCCGAGTTCCGTGCCGAGCGCGAGCCCCGGTGAGGACTCGTCCAGCGTGGTCAGCGCCAGCGCCGACTCGCCCGCGTCGAGTTTCACGAACTCGCTCACCGAGGCGCCGCCGGCCAGCACCGGGGGCTGCGCGCTCGACGGGAGCTGGGGCAGGTCGATCACCGGCAGGCGCAGCACCCGGCCCGCGCTGGTCACCACGCCCACATGGCCGCGCGCCGTCGCCGGCACCGCCGACACCACGACGTCGTGCCGGGCGCGCCTGTGCTCCCCGTCCGCCTCGGGCGTCGACAGGTCCGGGGTGCGGGCCAGCAGGCCGGTGGAGGACAGCAGCACCCGGCACGGGTCGTCCGCGACCTCCAGCGGGACCGCGGCGACCGGCACCGCGTCCGAGTCGAGCAGCACGGTGCGCCGCTCGGTGCCGAACTTCTTCGACACGGCGGCCAGTTCGTCCGAGACGACCTTGCGCAGCACGGTGTCCGACTCCAGGATCTCGGTCAGCTCCGCGATCTCGGCCGTCAACTTCTGCTGCTCCGACTCGAGTTCGACCCGGTCGTAGCGGGTGAGCCGACGCAGCGGGGTGTCCAGGATGTACGCGGTCTGCGTCTCCGACAGCGAGAAGCGCTCCATCAGGCGCTCCTTGGCCTGGGCGGCGTCGTCGCTCGCCCGGATGATCGCGATGACCTCGTCGATGTCCAGCAGGGCGACCAGCAGGCCCTCGACCAGGTGCAGCCGGTCCTGGCGCTTGCGGCGGCGGAAGTCGCTGCGGCGGCGGACCACCTCGAAGCGGTGGTCGACGTAGACCTCCAGCAGCTCCTTCAGACCCAGCGTCAGCGGCTGGCCGTCCACCAGCGCCACGTTGTTGATGCCGAAGGACTCCTCCATCGGCGTCAGCTTGTAGAGCTGCTCCAGCAGCGCCTCGGGCACGAAGCCGTTCTTGACCTCGATGACCAGGCGCAGGCCGTGGTTGCGGTCCGTCAGGTCGTTGACCCCGGCGATTCCCTGGAGCTTCTTCGCGTTGACCAGGTCCCTGATCTTCGCGATGACCTTCTCGGGGCCGACGGTGAAGGGCAGTTCGGTGACGACGATGCCCTTGCGGCGCGGTGTGACGTCCTCGATCACCGCCTTGGCGCGGATCTTGAAGGTGCCGCGGCCGGTCTCGTAGGCGTCGCGGATGCCGCCGAGGCCGATGATCTGGCCGCCGGTGGGCAGGTCGGGACCGGGGATGTGGCGCATCAGCGCGTCCAGGTCCGCGTTCGGATAGCGGATCAGATGCCGTGCGGCGGCCACGACTTCGGTCAGATTGTGCGGAGGCATGTTCGTGGCCATGCCCACCGCGATGCCCGAGGTTCCGTTGACCAGCAGGTTCGGGAAGGCCGACGGGAGGACCTGCGGCTCCTCCTCGCTGCCGTCGTAGTTGGGGGCGAAGTCCACCGTCTCCTCGTCGATGGACTCCACCATCGACATCGCCGCCGCGGTGAGCCGGGACTCGGTGTACCGCATGGCGGCCGGCGGATCGTCGTTGCCGAGCGAGCCGAAGTTGCCGTGGCCGTCGATCAGCGGCAGCCGCATCGAGAACGGCTGGGCCAGGCGCACCAGCGCGTCGTAGATGGACTGGTCGCCGTGCGGGTGCAGCCTGCCCATCACGTCACCGACGATGCGGGCGCTCTTGACGTAGCCGCGGTCCGGGCGCAGACCCATCTGCGCGGCCTGGTACACGACCCGGCGGTGTACCGGCTTGAGGCCGTCGCGCGCGTCGGGCAGGGCCCGGGAGTAGATGACCGAGTAGGCGTACTCCAGGAAGGAGCCCTGCATCTCGTCCACCACGTCGATGTCGAGGATGCGCTCCTCGAAGTCCTCGGGCGGAGGGGTCGGTGAACTGCGGCGGGCCATCGCGGTGGAGCTCCCTTACAGGCACGGACTGACGGTCGGACAGATCGGAACGGACCCCATTGTGGCCCCTGCCGCCGACAGCTCCCGACCGGGACGTCCGGGACGCTCCTTCGTTACAGCAGAATGGGAGGTCCTGAGGGGACGCCCCGAATGATCGACCGGAGGGAAGACAGCGGATGGCCCAAGGCTTCGACATCAAGGAGCACACGCTCGGCAACGGTCTGCGGGTGGTGCTCTCGGAGGACCACCTGACCCCGGTCGCGGCCGTGTGCCTGTGGTACGACGTGGGCTCCCGCCACGAGGTGGCGGGCCGCACCGGCCTGGCGCACCTCTTCGAGCACCTGATGTTCCAGGGCTCCGCGCAGGTCAAGGGGAACGGCCACTTCGAACTCGTGCAGGCCGCGGGCGGCTCGCTCAACGGCACCACCAGCTTCGAGCGCACCAACTACTTCGAGACCATGCCGGCCCACCAGGTGGAGCTCGCGCTCTGGCTGGAGGCGGACCGGATGGGCAGCCTGCTCGCCGCGCTGGACCAGGAGAGCCTGGACAACCAGCGCGCGGTGGTGAAGAACGAGCGCCGCCAGCGCTACGACAACGTGCCCTACGGCACCGCCTTCGAGAAGCTGACCGCGATGGCCTACCCCGACGGCCATCCCTACCACCACACCCCGATCGGCTCGATGGCCGACCTGGACGCGGCCACCCTTGAGGACGCGCGGGACTTCTTCCGCACCTACTACGCGCCCAACAATGCCGTGCTGGCGGTCGTCGGCGACATCGACCCGGAGCAGACGCTCGCCTGGATCGAGAAGTACTTCGGCTCCATCCCCGCCCACGACGGTAAGCGTCCCCCGCGCGACGGCTCCGCCGTCGTCCGCGACGGCGTCGCCCCGCTGCGCGAGCACCTGGTCGAGGAGGTGCCCTCCCGTGCCGTGATGCAGGCGTACCTCCTCCCGCTGGACGGCACCCGGGAGGCCGACGCCGCCGACCTGGCGCTGACGGTGCTGGGGTCGGGCGAGTCCTCCCGCCTCTACAACCGGCTGGTCCGCCGCGACCGACTCTCCGTCACCGCCGGCTTCGGCCTGCTGCGGCTGGCGGGTGCCCCCTCGCTCGGCTGGCTGGACTCCAAGACCTCGGGCGAGGCCACGGTCGAGGCCGTCGAGGCCGCCATCGACGAGGAGTTGGCCCGCTTCGCCGCCGAGGGGCCCACCCCGGCGGAACTCGAGCGCGCCCAGGCGCAGATCGAGCGCGAGTGGCTGGACCGCCTGGACACCGTGGGCGGCCGCGCGGACGAACTGTGCCGCTACGCCGTCCTGTTCGGGGACCCCAAGCTGCTCAACGAAGCCCTGCCCAAGGTGCTCGAGGTGACCGCGGAGGAGGTCCAGGCCGTCGCGCAGAAGTACCTGACGCCGGACAACCGCGCCGTGCTCACCTACGAGCCCGCCGCGCAGGGCGCCGACGCCGCCGCGACCGAGGACGTGAACGCATGAGTGAGGCAAGCGCTGTGACGTCGATGCAGTTCCACCCGCAGCCGCAGCCGGGCGAGCCGACCCCCTGGGCGTTCCCGGCGCCGAGCCGCAGCACCCTGCCCAACGGGCTGACCGTGCTGCGTTGCGACCGCCCCGGCCAGAAGCTCGTCGCCGTCGAACTGCTGCTGGACGCGCCCCTCGCGGCCGAGCCGCGCGACCAGGAGGGCGTGGCCACCATCCTGGCCCGCGCCTTCTCCGAGGGCACCGACAAGCTGACGGCCGAGGAGTTCGCCGCCGAACTCGAGCGCGCGGGCGCGACCTTGGACGCGCACGCCGACCACACGACGCTGCGCGTCTCCCTGGAGGTCCCGGCCTCCCGGCTCGAACGCGGTCTGAGCCTGCTCGCGGACGCCGTCCGCGCGCCGGCGCTGCCGGAGCACGAGATCGAGCGGCTGGTGGCCAACCGCCTCGACGAGATCCAGCACGAGCTGGCCAGCCCGGCGCGCCGGGCGGCCTTCGCCCTCTACGCCGCGCTCTTCGACGCGGACGACCGCCTCTCCCGCCCGCGGGCCGGCACGGCGGAGACCGTCAAGGGCATCGACCGCGATGCGGTGGCCGCGTTCTACGCCGCCCACGTGCGGCCCGCGACCGCGACCGTCGTCCTCGTCGGCGACTTCAACGGCGCGGACTTCGACACCGTGCTCGCCTCCACCCTGGGCGAGTGGACCGGCACGGCGGCCGAGCGGGCACCGATCGCCCCCGTGGTCGCGGACGACCACGGGCGCGTCGTCATCGTGGACCGCCCCGGCTCGGTGCAGACGCAACTGCTCATCGGCCGCATCGGACCGGACCGCCACGACGACACCTGGGCGGCCCAACTCCTCGGCACCTACTGCCTGGGCGGCACGCTGACGTCCCGGCTGGACAGGGTGCTGCGCGAGGAGAAGGGCTACACCTACGGCGTGCGCGCCTTCGCCCAGCCGCTGCGCTCGTCCGCGAACGGCAGCGGGCGGGCGATGCTCGCCATCTCCGGCTCCGTCGACACCGAGTCGACCGCCCCGGCGCTGGCGGACACCTGGACCATCCTGCGCACGCTCGCCGCCGAGGGTCTGACCGACGAGGAGCGGGACATCGCCGTCCAGAACCTCGTCGGCGTCGCCCCACTGCGCTACGAGACGGCCTCGGCCGTCTGCGCCACGCTGGCGGACCAGGTGGAGCAGCGGCTGCCTGACGGCTACCAGGCCGAGGTCTACCGCCGCTTGGCGGAAACCCCGACCGCCGAGGCCTCGGCGGCGGTCATCGCCGCGTTCCCGCCGGACCGGCTGGTGACGGTCCTGGTCGGCGACGCCTCGGTGATCGAGGAGCCCGTCAAGGCGCTCGGCATCGGCGAAGTGACGGTCATTCAGTAGCACCCGTCGTGGGCGGGGCGCAGCCCCGGCACACGAGGACCCCGGCCTTCCGAGCGGCGAGGACCGGGGTCCTCGCGCTACCCGCTCACACTCACACGCCGGATCAGGCCCACGAGCACGTCGGCCGAGACGACCGGCGCGGCCGGGGTGCCCCGGCTCCGCCGTCGACGCGCGCGGCGCTCCGCGAGGGACAGCGGCGATGGCCCGGCGGGAACGAGGGGCGAGTGGGACGGCGTGGACGGGGCGAACATCGGGAGCACGGTCTTCTCGGCGGAGTTGGCGGGCACGGTCCCTCCCTGTCGGATCTTCAGCACCATGACAATCACGACATGCGACACGCTAGCCCCGCCCACTGACAGCCCAGCTCCCGGTAGCCCCGGCGCTTCCCGCCCGGCCACCCGACGGCGACGCCCTACGCGCGCGGCCACCCCGTGGCCATGGCCTTTCGCGCACGGCCGTTCCGGCGGCCTGCGGACATGCCCACCTGACGTCCCGGCGGGTCCGGCGCTTCCCGCACTGCCGTTCCGACGCGTACGGCGCTTCGCGCACGCGGGCCTGGCCGTCCCGGCGGGCGCGGCGCGGCGCGCGAGGCGGTTACGGCGTGCACCGCGCAGGCGGGCCACCTCGCGTCCCGGGGGACCGGCGCTTCGCGCATGGCCACGGTGCGCTTCGCGCATGCGGGCCTCACCGTCCAGGCGGGCATGGCGCGTCGCGCGCCACGCTTCCGGCGCGCCCCGCGTACGTGGGCCTCGCGTTCCGGGGGTCCGGCGCGCTTCGCGCGCGGGCCTCGCCCTCTCAGCAGGTACGGTTCGCGCATGGCCACGGTGTGCCCCGTCCACGCGGGCCTGGCCGTCCCAGCAGGTGCGGTGCTTCGCGCATGGCTGTTGCGGCGCGTCCGGCGCAGGCGGGCCGCCTCGCGTCCAGGCGGGGGCCGACGCTTCGCCCATGGCCACGGTGTGCCCCGTCCACGCGGGCCTCACCGTCCCGGCGGGCATGGCGCGTCGCGCGCCACGCTTCCGTCGCGCCCCGCGCACGTGGGCCTCGCTGTCCGGGGGGCATGTGCTGCCGCAAAGCCGCCGCCGTCTTCCGCTGTTGCCGTCTTCCGCCGTTGCCGGGGCGTAGGGGTGCCGCGCCAGCGTGGCCGTCAACGGGCCGGTGCAGGGGGCTCGTTGAGGGCGCGCCAGCCGGCCAGCGCGGCCAGGGCGAGGCAGGTGCCCGAGACGGAGAAGGCCGCGCGGGGGCCGAGGTGGTCGCCGACCGCGGCGACGAGGAAGCCGGTCAGCGGGACCGTGCCCGGCAGGGCCATGCCCCACAGGCCCATCACCCGGCCCCGCATCTCCGGCGCGGAGCGCAACTGCACCAGTGTGTTGGCACACGCGACGAACCAGATCGAGGTCACTCCCGTGAGGACCATGCACGCGAAGGCCGCCGGGGCCGTCGGCGACCACGCCGTCAGCAGCACCGAGGCCCCGGTCGCCAGCGCCAGCCGGCGCACCTGACGGCCCGTCGGGTCCGTGGTCCGCGCCGCCAGCAGCGCTCCGGGCAGGCCGCCCACGCCGAACGCGGCCATCAGCGTGCCGTAGCCGCCCCCGCCCAGGTGCAGCGCGCGAGTGGCGAGCAGCGGCAGGGCGATGCCCATGGTGAACAGCATTCCCGAGGCCGCCGCCATGGGCAGGCAGGCCCGCACCACCGGCGTCCGCCAGGCATAGCGCAGGCCCTCCCGGACGCCCGCGCGGGCCGGGCCCCCGCCCGCCGCGGCCGCCGTCACGCGGCTGTCCGTCTCCGTCTCCGTCTCCGACCGATGCGGGGGCAGGCGGCGCAGCACCAGCAGGGCGGGCAGGTAGGCCAGCCCGTTCACCAGGAAGCAGGCCGCCGCGCCCGTCGTGGCCAGCAGCGCGCCGCCCACGCCGGGGCCGACCACCCGGGAGACGTTCAGCGCCACCTCCCACAGGCCCACCGCGCCGGCCACGCCCTCGCGGCCGACCAGGTCCACCACCAGCACCTGCCGAGCCGGGCCGTCCACCGCCCCCACGGTTCCGCTGACCAGCGCGACCAGCAGGATCGCCCACAGCGGCAGCGCGTCCGCCCGGGTCAGCGCCGCCAGCAGCAGCCCGGCCAGGGCGAGCGCGGCCTGCGTCCAGCGCAGCAGCCGGCGGCGGTCGTGCCGGTCCACCAGCGCGCCCGCCCACGGGCCGAGCAGCAGCATCGGCCCCCACTGACACACCGTCAGCACGCTCAGCCAGAGGGCGTCCTGCGTCTGCTGCAGCACCACCCACGAGAGCGCCACGCCCTGGGTCACCGTCCCCGAGGCGGAGAACACCTGGGCCCCGAACCACCAGCGGAAGTCCCGTTGCCGCAGCGCAGCACCCACCCCGCCCCGCCGTCGGGCGGTCTCCACGTCAGCCGTCGTCACCGGCGGACGATAACCCAACCAATCGCATGTGACGTACGTCACATCTTCGAGGGAACAAGTGGGGATGTCCTCCCCGTTTACCCCAGCGACAGAAAAAACGGGGAGACAGTCCCCGCTTGATCCGACTACCGTCCAGGACGAAACCGAAGGGACAGAGGACGCCATGGTTCAGCTGAGCGACAGGCCGCGCACCGCACGGCTGCGCGCTGACGCCAGCCGCAACCGCGAACGCATCCTCGCCGCAGCGGAAGACGCCTTCGTCGAATTCGGCGCCGACGTCCCCCTGGACGAGATCGCCCGCCGCGCCGGAGTCGGCAACGCCACGCTCTACCGGCACTTCGCGGACCGGCGCGCTCTCGTCCACGGAGTCGTCGTCGCCGTGATGGCCAAGGCCGAGGCCTGCGCCCGCGCGGCCCTCGCCGAGGAGCCCGACGCCTTCGCCGCCCTCAGCCGATTCGTGCACGCCTCGGTCGACTGGAGCATCGGCGCCCTGTGCCCGATGATCACCAAGTGGACCGACCTGCACGACCCTGAGCTCGACCGCACCCGCCGACAACTCACCGACGCCATCGGCGAGATCGTCACCAGCGCCCAGGCCGCCGGAATCCTGCGCCCCGACGTCACCCAGGACGACATCCTGTTCGGCGTCTCCCAACTCGTCCGCCCCCCGGCCGGTGCCGAGGCCAACCCCTACGCGCACCGCCAACTCCAACTGCTGCTGGACGGCCTGCGCCACCAGCACACCGAACTGCCCGGCGAGCCCGCAGACTTCGAGGAACTGCGCGGCTGCTGCAAGGTCCCGGCGGCCCGGTTGCCGTGACCGCACGCCGACCGTAACCAGCCGGCAACCTCGGTCTGATCCACTGCAATTCTCGAAATATCACCTGCAACGGGGTACTTCCATGCCTGAAACACCCGCCGACAAGGCGCCGACCCTCGACAAGGCGGACCGTACCGCCGCGTCACCGGCGCTCGACCCGCAGCGCTGGAAAGCGCTCGCGTTCATCGCCATCGCTCAGCTCATGGTCGTCCTCGACGCCACGGTCGTGAACATCGCGCTCCCGCACGCCCAGGCCGACCTGCACATCTCCGACTCCAACCGGCAGTGGGTGATCACCGCCTACAGCCTCGCCTTCGGCGGTCTGCTGCTCTTCGGCGGCCGCGTCGCCGACCTCTGGGGACGCAAGCGCGCCTTCATCATCGGCCTCGTCGGCTTCGCCCTCGCCTCCGCCCTCGGCGGCGCCGCGGTCAACACCGGCATGCTGCTCGGCGCCCGCGCCCTCCAGGGCGTCTTCGGCGCGCTGCTCGCACCCGCCGCCCTCTCCCTGCTCGCGGTGACCTTCACCGAGGCCAAGGAACGCGCCACCGCCTTCGGCATCTTCGGCGCCATCGCCGGCGCCGGCGGCGCCGTCGGCCTGCTCCTCGGCGGCGTGCTCACCCAGTACGTCAACTGGCGCTGGTCGCTGTACGTCAACATCGTCTTCGCCATCGTGGCCGTGCTCGGCGCCGTCGCCTTCATCCACGAGCGCGAGGACCAGCGCAACCGCAACAAGCTCGACATCCCCGGTGTCCTGCTCGCCACCAGCGGACTCGTCGCCCTCGTCTACGGCTTCACCAAGGCCGAGGAGGACGGCTGGGGCTCCGGCGTCACCATCGGCCTCTTCGTGGCCTCCGCGGTGCTGCTCGCGGCCTTCGTGTTCGTCGAGTCCAAGGTCAAGGCCCCGCTGCTGCCGCTGCGTGTCGTCGCCAACCGCAACCGCGGCGGCGTCTACCTCGGCCTCGGCCTCGCCGTGATCGGCATGTTCGGCCTCTTCCTCTTCCTCACCTACTACCTGCAGTGGGTCAAGGGGTACTCGCCGGTCATGACCGGCGTCGCCTTCCTGCCCATGGTCGTCGGCATGATCACCGGCTCCACGCAGATCGGCGCCCGGCTGATGAACCGCCTCCCGGCCCGCCTGCTCATGGGCCCCGGTCTGTTCGTCGCCGCGATCGGCATGCTGCTGCTGACCCAGATGAAGGTCGACTCCTCCTACTGGACCCTGATCCTGCCCGCCGAGCTGCTGCTCGGCCTCGGCATGGGCACCTCGTTCATGCCCGCCATGAGCCTGGCCACCTACAAGGTCCAGCCGCAGGACGCCGGCGTCGCCTCCGCCATGATCAACACCTCGCAGCAGGTCGGCGGCTCCATCGGCACCGCCCTGCTCAACACCATCGCCGCCAGCGCGACGACCACCTGGATCGCCGCCCATGTGGCGAGCCCGGCCGCCGCCGACAAGGTCCTCTTCGCCAAGGAGGCGGCGGTGCACGGCTACTCCGTCGCCATCTGGTGGGCCGTCGGCATCATGGTCGCCGCCTCGCTCATCGTGGCCGTGTTCGTCAACGCGGGCAGCCACGACGCAGCCGCGGCAGCCGCGGCCGAGGGCGAAGGAGCCGAGGACGTCGCCATCCCGGTGATCGCCCACTGATCCCTCGCACACCGCGAGCCCCGAGGGCCGCCCTGCTCCGGCAGGGCGGCCCTCGCCTTATTTCCGTTGCCCGGCCAGGCAGTTCATGGGTGAATACTCCCGAGGCCGGCGACGTCCGCCGGCCCGGCCGAGCAGCGGTGAGAGGAGGCAGTCCCATGCGGGTCGAGACGATGCGCGACCGTGGCCAAGCCCGGCGCACCTCCCCGAGGCGACGCCGCCCCACCGCTGCTCCTGCCGCGCGCTGAACGCGTCGCCACTCTCTGACTTCCTGTCAACTCCCTTGTATATGGAGTGATTCAACCCATGTCGTACACCGAAGTACCCGGCGTCAACGTGCCCATCCGGATGTGGACCGACCCCGCGACGGTCGAGGGCGCGGCGATGCAGCAGCTCCGCAACATCACCACGTTGCCGTGGATCAAGGGTCTGGCCGTCATGCCCGACGTCCACCTGGGCAAGGGCGCGACCGTCGGCTCCGTCATCGCCATGAAGGACGCCGTCTGCCCGGCGGCGGTGGGGGTCGACATCGGCTGCGGGATGAGCGCGGTGAAGACTTCGCTCACCGCCCGCGACCTGCCCGACAACCTGTCCCGGCTGCGCTCCCGCATCGAGGCCGCCATCCCCGTCGGGCGCGGCCTCCACCGCGACCCGGTGGACCCCGCCCGCCTGCACGGGTTCTCGGCGACGGGGTGGACGTCGTTCTGGTCCCGGTTCGCCGAGCTCGCTCCGGAAGTGAAGGCGAAGGAGGAGCGGGCGATGCAGCAGATGGGGACCTTGGGCAGCGGCAACCACTTCGTGGAAGTTTGTGTCGATAAGTCCGATTCTGTGTGGCTGATGCTGCACTCCGGATCCCGGAACATCGGCAAGGAGCTTGCCGAGCACCACATCGGCGTCGCCCGCTCGCTGCCCTACAACCAGGGGCTGGTCGACCGCGACCTCGCGGTGTTCATCGCGGACACCCCGCAGATGGCCGCCTATCGGCGTGACCTCTTCTGGGCGCAGGAATACGCCAAGTACAACAGGGCCGTCATGATGACCTTCTTCCAGGAGGCGTTCCGGAAGGAGGTCCGGCGCACCAAGGTCGAGTTCGGCGAGGTCATCTCCTGCCACCACAACTACGTGGCGGAGGAGACCTACGAGGGCATGGACCTCCTCGTCACCCGCAAGGGCGCGATCCGGGCTGGCTCCGGGGACTACGGGATCATCCCGGGATCCATGGGTACCGGCTCGTACATCGTCCGTGGTCTGGGCAACGCGGATGCCTTCAACTCCGCGTCGCACGGCGCGGGTCGGAAGATGAGCCGCTCGGCCGCTAAGCGCAAGTACGGCGTCCGGGATCTGGAACAGCAGACGCGCGGAGTCGAGTGCCGCAAGGACTCCGGCGTCGTGGACGAGATCCCGTCGGCCTACAAGTCGATCGAGAAGGTCATGGCCCAGCAGACCGACCTCGTCGAGGTGGTCGCCGAGCTGAAGCAGGTCGTCTGCGTCAAGGGTTGAGTTGTGGCGCCTGGAGCTTCTCCAGGCGCCACAAGCGCATCGTGCAGCTTGCCAAGGAGCGGTTCAGCCTGCGGCTGGCCTCTTCGAGGGTGGGCGCTGCGCGAAGGATCTCATCCTCGGCCGGAATCCAGATCCTCCGGTTCGGGATCCGCTTCATTCCCGGCGGTCGGGTCCAGGTCTGCAGACGGAGCGCGATCTCCTGCTTGCGGCGGAGTGACAGGCCGGCGGCTTGGTAGAGGCGGTGCGACAACTCGACGGCCGGCTCCCTCTCGTAGTACAGGTTGAAAACCGAGTCACGACGATTGCGTCGGGGTCTGTGGACGACTCCCGTCAACTGCCGGACGGATTCGCAGAAGTACTCCGCCAGCGCATCACTCTGCGTCACGAGGCTGACGAAGGGGTTGCCTTTGGCGGTCATGCCCAGCGAACCGTCGGCGTCGATGAGACCGCGCAGGTAGTCCCGAGCTGAGAACGGTATGCCAGGCGGGGCGATGCGGGCCGACTTCCGCCCTTCGGGGAGCCCAAGACAGACGAGTTCGCGCCGGAAGGCGAGGGCGCAGACCGACCAGACAGCCGTCCGGGACTCGGGGGAGAAGTTGGTCGCGCGGGTCCTGGTGGTGACGCTGCTCGGGTAGGGGCAGAGCGCCTTGAATCGCTCGAGCAGCTCGATGTCCCGGGCGTTCAACTCCACGGTCAGGCGGCCCTTCTGGCCGCGTCCCCGGAAGAGGTGGCCGTCGGCCTGCAGGAAGCCGAAGAGGTAGGCGTGATCGGGGTTCTCCAGATTCATGAACGTCATGCGCTCAGGCTTGCGATACGGGACACCGGGAGGCCGCCTATTCCCACCGTTCTTCATCTGTTCGGATGGTCGTGCGGTCTTTCGTTTGACGTTGCCGCACGCACATCCGTCACGGAAGATCGGTCATCGCCTGCGCCAACCTCCTGGCCGCCTCCGTCAGTTCGTCCGGGCCCGAGGTCGCCGCGATGCTGATGCGGAGGTGGGGGCCGGGGCTTTCGGCGGGGAAGTACGGGCGGCCGGGGGTCAGGGCGAGGCCGTGGCGGAGGGCGGTGGAGGTGAGGGCGGTCTCGTCGGTGGCGGGCGGCAGCGGGAGCCAGAACTGGTAGCCGCCACTGGGATGGTGGAACTCCGGCAGGTCCGGCAGCTGTCCGTGCACGGCCGCCGCGAAGGCGGCGGCGCGGTCGCGGAGGCCCGCGCCGACGGTGCGGAGGTGGCGGGGCCAGGCGGGGGAGCCGACCAGCTCCAGGGCGGCTTCCTGGAGCGGCCGCGGCACGAAGAAGCTGTCGACGACCTGGATCGCGCGCAGCCGCTGCACCACCGGTCCGCGGGCCACGATCGCGCCGACCCGCAGGCTCGGTGAGGTGGGCTTGGTCAGGGACGCGATGTGGACGACGGTGCCGTCCGGGTCGTCGGAGACCAGCGGCGGGGGGACCGGGCTGCTGCCGTGGGCGAGCCGGCGCGCGTAGTCGTCCTCGATGACGAACGCCCCTGCGGCGCGCGCCAGTTCGAGGACCGCGCGGCGGCGCTCGGTGGACAGGACGGCACTGGTGGGGTTCTGGAAGAGAGGCTGGCAGAGCAGCACCCGCGCGCCCGTCGCGGTGAAGGCCTCCGCCAGCAGGTCCGGGCGGATGCCTTCGGCGTCGACGGGGACCGGGACCGGCCGCAGGCCGGCTGCGCGCGCGACGGCCAACGCGCCGTAGTAGGTGGGGGATTCGACCAGCAGCGGCGCGCCCGGGGTGGCCAGGGCGCGCAGCGCGGTGGTGAGGGCGGACTGGCCGCCCGCCGTGATCAGGACGTCCTCGGCGGTGACCGAGCCATGGGTCTCCCGCGCGAACCAGGTACGGAGCGCGCTCAGGCCCGCCACCGGTGGCCGGTCCCAGGCGTCGGGGCGGCGGGCCGCGCGGGCGAGGGCGGCGCCCAATGCCTGGTCCGGGCGGAGGGAGGCGTGCAGGTAGCCCTCGTTGAGCGGGATGACGCCGGGCGGCGGGGCGGTCAGCGTGGCGAGCACGCCGGTGGCATCCACCGAGCGCGGTGTGGCGTCGCCCGATTCCTCGGCGCTGAGGGCGAGTTGCTGCCAGGACGTGTCGGCGGGGCGGTCCCGTGGCGGGGTCGGGGCGCGGTAGGTGCCGGAGCCGGGCCGGGTGACCACGAGGCCCTCGGCGGTGAGCGCGGCGAGGGCGCGGGAGACGGTGACCGGGCTGGTTGCGAAGCGCTGGACGAGAGCGCGGGTGGACGGAAGCCGCTCACCGGGCGCGAAGCGGTTCAGCTCGGCTCGGAGGGTGTCGGCGAGAAGGGCCGAACTGATACCGTTGTTCATGAGTATCAAAGATAGCGCTATACCTCGAATGCCGATAGCGGTTCGGGGCGGCGGAGTCCTGCTGGCGGGGCTGGGCGTCCTCTGCTTCTCCTTCACCTTCCCGGCCACCCACTGGTCCCTGTCCGGCTTCGGACCGTGGACGACGGTGTCCGTGCGCGAGGTGCTGGCCGCGCTGATCGCCGCGGGCTTCCTCCTGGCCACCCGCGCCCGGGTCCCCGAGCGGCGGCACTGGCCGGCGCTCGCCGTGGTCGCGTTCGGGGTGGTCGTCGGCTTCCCGGTGCTGACCACGCTGGCGCTGCAGACCGCGAGGACGTCGCATGCCTCCGTCGTGATCGGCGCGCTGCCGCTGACGACCTCCGTCATGGCCGCCGCGGTGACGAGGACCCGGCACTCGCGGCTGTTCTGGGCGGCCGCGGGGCTGGGCACGGCGACGGTCGTCGCCTTCGCGCTCGCCCAGAGCGGCGGCGCGCCGACCCCTGCGGACCTGCTGCTCTTCGCCGCGCTCCTGGCCTGCGCGGCGGGCTACGTCGCGGGCGGCCGGCTGACGGCGGTGCTGCCCGGTTGGCAGGTGATCGGCTGGGCGCTGGTGGGTTCGCTGCCGCTCACGGTTCCCGGGGCGGCGTTCGCGCTGGCCGCCGAACCGGCGCGGCTGACGGGTGAGTCGCTGTTCGGACTGCTGTACCTCGCGGCGGTGTCGCAGTTCTTCGGGCTGCTGGTCTGGTACCGGGGCATGGCCGAGATCGGGGTGCCCCGGGCCTCCCAACTGCAGTTGGCGCAGCCACTGTTGACGCTGGTGTGGGCCGCGCTGCTGCTCGGTGAGCGGCTGGGCGCCGGAACCGCGCTCGCGGCGCTCGCGGTGCTGCTGTGCGTGGCGGTGACCCAGCGGGCTCGCTGACGTCCTGTCCCCGGAGACGGGCCGCGACCGGCGGCCGGGCGTTGACCGGCGGCCCGCGGCTGGGGCAGCGTGAGCCCCGACAAGGACGTCCGCGCAGGTGAGAGGTCGGGCAGATGGCGCAGTTCGGCGACTACCAGAACGAGATCTACTTCAACGGGCTCTTCGGACGGCTGCCCGAACTGCCGATGGACTTCGCCGGTTTGGAGCGCCGGGCGGAGGCCGCGATGTCCGCCTCCCTCTGGTCGTACGTCGCCGGCGGCGCCGGTGACGAGCGCACGCAGCGCGCGAACGTGCGCGCCTTCGACCAGTGGGGGCTCGTCCCGCGGATGCTGGTGGGGGCGAAGGCCCGGAACCTGACGGTGGATCTGTTCGGGCTCGAGCTGCCGTCTCCGCTGTTCCTGGCCCCGGTCGGCGTGATCGGCCTGTGCGCCCAGGACGGGCACGGCGACCTGGCGACGGCGCGGGCCGCGGCGCGCACGGGCGTGCCGATGGTGGCGTCCACGCTGTCGGTGGATCCGCTGGAGGACGTGGCGAAGCAGTTCGGGGACACGCCCGGCTTCTTCCAGCTCTACACGCCCACCGACCGGGAGTTGGCGCAGAGCCTGGTGTCCCGCGCGGAGGCGGCCGGCTTCCGGGGGATCGTGGTGACGCTGGACACCTGGGTCACCGGGTGGCGGCCGCGGGACCTGTCCACGGGCAACTTCCCGCAGTTGCGCGGGCACTGCCTGGCCAACTACTTCACCGACCCGGTGTTCCGCTCCCGGCTCGCCACGCCGCCGGAGCAGGACCCGTCCTCGGCGGTGCTGACCTGGACGCAGATCTTCGGCAACCCGCTCACCTGGGCGGACCTGGACTGGCTGCGCTCGCTGACGTCGCTGCCGCTGATCCTCAAGGGCCTGTCCCATCCGGAGGACGTGCGCCGCGCCCGGGACGCGGGCGTGGACGGCGTCTACTGCTCCAACCACGGCGGCCGCCAGGCCAACGGCGGTCTGCCCGCGCTGGACACGCTGCCCGAGGTGGTCGCGGCGGCGGACGGCCTGCCGGTGCTCTTCGACTCGGGGGTGCGCTCGGGGGCCGACGCCGCCAAGGCGCTCGCGCTGGGCGCGACGGCGGTGGGCATCGGCCGCCCCTACGCCTACGGCCTGGCGCTCGGCGGGGAGGAGGGCATGGTGCACGTGCTGCGGACGCTGCTGGCCGAACTGGACCTGGTGATGGCCGTGGACGGCTACCCGAGCCTTGCCGACCTGACGCCGGAGGCGCTGCGCCGCGTGCATGTCTGACGGTGCGTCGGGGCCGGTGCGGAGCCGGTCCGTTGGCCGGTTCGCGGCGCGACACGGCCGGAACAGGTCTGTCCCGCCTCCGGACCGGGCAGGATGGGCGTGGGAAAGGCAGGTGTTCGAGTGACGACGCAGGTGGTGGCGCGGACCGGGATCGACTACGGCTCGTTCGGCAAGCAGTTGGACGTCTACCGCCCGGCCGAGGGGCCGGTGTGGGGGACGGTGCTGCTGTGGCACGGCCGGGGTCCGCAGGAGCGGGATGTGCTGGCGACGCTGGCCAGGGAGGCGGCGGGGCACGGCGTGCGCGTGGTCGCCCCGGACTGGCGTTCGGACGCCGCGGACGGCGGCTGGACGCACCTGCGGGAGTCGGTGGCGTGGCTGCGGGCGCACGTCGGTGACGAGGCGGTGCTGGCGGGCTGGTCGCTGGGCGCCCGCGCGGCCATGGCCACGGTGCTGCGCCCGCCGCTGTGGGACGGGTGGCGGCCGACGGCGGTGGTCGGCATCGCGGGGAACTACCTGACCTCCTCCGACCCGCGCATGGGCCCGCCCGCCGTGGAGGACCTGACGGTCACTCAGCAGCCTTCGCTGCCGGTGCACCTGGTGCACGGCACGGCGGACGCCGTCGTGGACGTCGCGTGTTCGCGGGCCTTCGCCCGGCACCTGGAGCAGCACCGCTGGCCGGTGGAGTACACCGAGCTGGAGACCGACCACGCGGGGGTGGTCATGGCCGAGTACGACCGCACGTTGGGCCGCTGCCGGCCGGCCACGGCGGAGCACGCGCTGACGGCCGGGGCGGCGACCGCCCGGGTGATCGCCCGAGCGGTCCGCGGCACGGTCAGGGTGTGAGCGTCAGAGCGTGACGGCCTGCCCGCTGGCGGCGGGCGCGGCCTGGTCCGCCGTCACCCGCGGTCCGGGGATGGGCAGTTGGCGCGGCAGCGTCGGGTAGGGCGTGGAGATGAGGGTGTAGTCGTCGCCCAGTGCCCGCGGGGTCACCCCGGTCGCGGTCATACCCAGCGCCAACTGCATGGCCGCCCACGGGAAGTTCACTCCGCAGCGGGACAGCTGGTGCAGGCCGCCGGAGGGACGCGTGTTGACGTCCAGCAGCATCGGCTGCCCGTGCCAGTGCCGGAACTGGATGTTGGTCAGGTAGGCCAGCTGGAACTGCTCGGCCAGGGCCCGGGCCGGGACCAGGTAGGCGGGGTCCAGGGTGAAGCCGCGGCGGCGGCCCTCCTTGGTGCGCCCGACCGCGCCCTGCACCAGCCCCTCGGGCGAGACCAGGCAGTCCACGGACACCTCGGGGCCGGCCAGGTGCGGCATGACCAGCCAGTCGACCGGCTCCGGCGTCTCCGCCTCGGCCTCGCGCAGCGCCTGCGCGACCTGGTCCAGCGACACCTGCCAACTGGGTGAACCGGCAAGGCGGGCCAGGGAGAAGGGCTTGCGGGTGAGCATCCGGAAGCCTTCGCCGCCGGCCCCGGTCACCGGCTTGAGGCAGGGAGTCCCGCCCAGGGCCTCGATCCCGGCGACGGCCTCCAGCAACTGCTCGCTGCCGCGCACCCGCCACCAGGGCGGGACCGGCAACCCGGCCGCGCCGAGGGCCTCGTAGGCCGCGGCCTTGTCCGCGAACAGCTCGATGGCCGGCGCGGGCGGGCTGAGCACGCCGGTGCCCAGAGCGCGGAAGTCCTCCTCCCGCTCGGCCACGGCGTGCTGGTGCAGCCGGGGGAGGAAGAGGCGGATGGCGTGCCGCGCGCAGTAGTCGAGCGCGAACTCGACGTACGCGGCGGGGGACAGGTGGTCCGGCTCCAAGGAGGCGTGGTCGGCCGCGCGCAGGACGGGCGAGTCGGGATCGACATGCGTCGCATGGATCTCGACGGGGACGCCGTCGGCGTTCTCTCTCAACAGGCCGATGAAGAAGGCGTTCTCGGCGTAGGTGCGGTTCAGCCAGATGCGCAGCGGGTCGTTCACGCGGGTCTCCGGTACGAAGGCCGACGGGTGGGCAGGGTGTGCCAGGAAGGTGGGTACGACGAGCCCCGCCTCCGGGATGTGGAGGCTTACCGGGAGAGTCGTGGGCGTATCAGATCACGAGCAGGGGGACTTGCGCGAGTGCTGGCACACACCTGTCGGCGGGCGTCATCACCAGTTAACGCGGCAGGACATCTGACGTGCCGTCACATTCTACTCCGAGATCGGGGCTTCCCTTCGAGAGCGGTGCTCTCCTATGCTGGCGGCATGAAGCTGCTGCGCGCGGCCAACGAGCTGCTGGCCTTTGTGATCGAGGTACTTGCGCTGCTCGCGCTGGGCTGGTGGGGCGCCCACGCGGCGGGCTGGTGGCTCGCCCTGCTGCTGCCGCTGGCGGCAGCGGTGCTGTGGGGCTTGTTCGCCGCGCCCAAGGCGACGTTCCGGGTTGCGCTTCCGGCGGTGCTCGCGGTGAAGGCGGTGGTGTTCGGGGGTGCGGTCGCGGCGCTGGCGGGACTCCACCAGCCCACGCTCGCCTGGGTGTTCGGCGTCGTGGCCGCCGCGAACACCGCTGCCGCGACATCAGCCCGTCGCCCGTAGGGGCGCAGTTCCCCGCGCCCCCTGGGGGGTGGCCGGTCGCGCCCCTGCGGCGGAGCCGCGCGGGTCGACCGCCTCGCGCCCCTACGGCTGGGCCGGGAAGTCCTCCTCCCAGAACTCCAGCTTGCCGCGGGCCGGGGCCTCCGGGCCCCCGTGCAAGTCGGTTTCGCGGGTGCGGAGTTCGACCCGGCGGATCTTGCCGGAGACGGTCTTGGGCAGGTCCGCGAACTCCAGGCGCCGCACCCGCTTGTAGGGCGCCAACTGCTGCCGCGCCCACGCCAGGATGGACCGCGCCGTCTCCGCGTCCGGCGTGGCGCCGGGCGCCAGGACCACGTACGCCTTGGGCACCGACAGCCGCACCGGGTCGGGGGAGGGGACCACCGCCGCCTCCGCGACGGCGGGGTGTTCGATCAGGACGCTCTCCAGCTCGAACGGTGAGATCCGGTAGTCCGAGGACTTGAACACGTCGTCCGTGCGCCCGACGTACGTCAGGTAGCCGTCCGCGTCCCGGAACGCCACGTCGCCCGTGTGGTAGTAGCCGCCCGCCGTCGCCTCCGCCTGGCGGTCCGGGTCCTGCTGGTAGCCGGCCATCAGACCGAGCGGCCGGCTGTCCAGGGGCAGGCACAGTTCGCCCTCCGCGCCGGGCTCGGTGACCTCCTCGCCGCTGAGCGGGTCCACCAGGGCCACCTCGTAGCCGGGCAGCGGCAGGCCCATCGAGCCGGGCTTGAGCGCGAGACCCGGCGGGTTGCCCACCTGCGCCGTGGTCTCCGTCTGGCCGAAGCCGTCGCGCAGGGTGAGCCCCCACGCCCGCCGCACCTGGTCGATCACCTCCGGGTTCAACGGCTCGCCGGCGCCCACCAGTTCGCGCACCGGGGGACGCCACTGGGACAGCTCCTCCAGGACCAGCATCCGCCACACCGTCGGCGGGGCGCAGAAGGAGGTCACCGCGTACCGGACCATCGCATCCAGCAACGGTCGTGCCGCGAACCGGGGTTGGTTGACCACCAGGATCTCCGCCTGGGCGTTCCAGGGGGCGAAGAAGTTGCTCCAGGCGTGCTTGGCCCAGCCAGGGGAGGAGACGTTGAGGTGCACGTCGCCGGGCTGGAGGCCGATCCAGTACATGGTCGACAGGTGGCCCACCGGGTAGGACCGGTGGGTGTGCTGGACCAGCTTGGGGCGGCTGGTCGTGCCGGAGGTGAAGTAGAGCAGCAGCGGGTCCTCGGCCCGGGTGACGCCCTCGGGGCGGAAGCCGACCGGGAAGGAGGCGGCGTGGGCGTAGGGCAGCCAGCCGGGGACCTCCTGGTCGCCGACCGAGATGCGGGTCCAGTCGCCCTCGATGTCCGCGAAGCCGCCGGTCAGGCCGGCTTCGGCGATGACGTGGCGGACCCGGCCCCGGTGCACCCGGTCCGCCAGGTCGTCGGGGGAGAGCAGGGTGCTGGCCGGGATGACGACCGCGCCGATCTTGATGGCGGCGAGCATCAACTCCCAGAGCGCGACCCGGTTCCCGAGCAGCAGCAGGATCCGGTCGCCGCGGACCACGCCGAGCGAGCGCAGCCAACCGGCCACCCGTGTGGAGCGCTCGCTCATCTCGGCGAAGCTCAGCGCGGTCTCGGCCAGGACGGTGCCGTCCGCGTCCAGGTCGACGACCCGCAGCGCGGTCCCCGGCGTGGTCCGGGCCATGGGGTCGAACCAGTCCAGCGCCCAGTTGAAGAACTCGCCCTCGGGCCGGGGGAAGGCCCGGGCCCCGGCGAGGTCGCCGCGGTGGGCGAGCAGGTGGTCGCGGGCCGCGCGGAACTCCGCGTAGGCGCCAGGGTTCTGTTCCAGCGTCATCTCCGACTCCCTCTGCACCGCCCTGTGGATCTCCGTCCGGCACGTTCGCAGTTGTGCCGATCCCGGTCAAGCACCCGGGCCGCCCACGGCGGCGACCGCCTCGCGGCTGCGGCGTTCGCGCAGCAGGTAGCGCTGGATCTTGCCGCTCGGGGTCTTCGGCAGCTCGGTCACGAAGTGCACCGTCCGCGGGTAGGCGTGCGCCGAGTACCGCGCCTTGACCAGCAGTTGCAGGTCCCGGACCAGGTCGGGGCCGGGTGCCGCACCGGGACGCAGCACCACGAAGGCCTCCAGGATCTCGCCGCGCAGCCGGTCCGGGACGCCGACGACGGCGGACTCCGCGACCGCGTCGTGCTCGGCCAGCACGCTCTCCACCTCGAAGGGGCCGATGCGGTAACCCGCCATGATGATCACATCGTCGTCGCGGGCCGAGAAGCGGAACCGGCCCTCGCCGTCCTGGGTGGCGGCGTCGCCGGTCAGGTACCAGCGGCCGTCGGCGGTGAAGCGTTCCGCGGTCCTCTCCGGCGCGTCGGCGTAGCCGGTGAACCAGAGCAGCGGGCTGGCATCCACCCGGATCGCGACCTGGCCCAGCACCCCGGCGGGCGCCGGCTCGTCGCGCTCGTCGTCGAGGACGGCGGCGCTCCAGCCGGGCAGCGGCCGGCCCATGGATCCGGGGACGACGGGGGTGCGCACCTCGTCGGCCCATCCGTTGGCGATGACCATGCCGTGCTCGGTCTGGCCGTAGTGGTCCCGTACGGCGACGCCGAGTTCGCGCTCGGACCAGGCGACGACGTCGGGCGTCAGCGGCTCCCCGGCGGAGGAGGCGCGGCGCAGCCGGACGCCGGGCGGCACCGGCTCGCCCTGCAGACTGCGGTAGACCGTGGGCGCGGCGGTGAAGTTGGTGACGCCGAGGCGTTCCATGACCTGCCAGGTCAGCCCGGGGGAGAAGCCCGCGTGCAGCAGCAGGCCGGGTACGCCCGCGGCGAGCGGGCCGAGGATCGCGTAGTAGAGGCCGTAGGCCCAGCCGGGGTCGGCGGCGTTCCAGAAGACGTCGTCCGGCCGGACGTCGAGCCCGAACTCCAGGTAGGCGTGGAAGGCGGCGAGCGCCCGCAGCGGCACCGGCACGGCCTTGGGCGTGCCGGTGGTCCCCGAGGTGAACAGCTTGACCAGCAGCCCGTCCGGTCCGACGGCGACCGGGCGGCCCTCCGGTTCGTCACCCGTGTGACGGGCCGTCAGTTCCGCGAAGGAGAGTTCCTCGCCCGCCGGCTCGGCGCCGACGACCACGGTCCGCCAGGGGCGGTCCGCCGGGAGGTCGGGGCCCGGGGCGAGCTTGCCGCGCTGGGCGGCGTCGGCGACGACCAGCTTCGCCCGGCTCGCGGCCAGCCGCAGCGCGATGGCGGGCGGGGCGAAGGCGGTGAACAGCGGTACGTGCACCGCGCCGCGACGCCAGATGCCCAGCAGGGCGACGACGAGTTCGGCGGACTTCCCCATGAGCACCGCGACCGCGTCGCCCGGGCCGACACCGAGCCCGGCGAGGGCGGCGGCGAAGCGTGCGGAATCGCGGCGCAGCTGGCCGTAGGTGAGCCGGCGGGTGCTCAGGTCGTCCTCGACGACGGTGAAGGCCACCTGGTCCGCGGGGTGCCGGTCGCACAGCAGGTGCGCGGCGCAGGCGTCCGGGGAGCCGTAGATGTCGAGCAGGGCGCCGACGCGGGTGTCGGTCATGGCTGCTCCTCCCTCTGTGCGGGGCCCGTTGGGGCGGCGGCTGGGCTCTTTGCGGGGGTGTTTCGGCGCCTTATCCTCGGTGTCACCCTGACGGCCCACTACCCCCGGAAAGGGGCAGGCGATGGCCGCCCTCCAGGACGATCCGCTCAGACCCGACGACGCCGACGCGTACCGCAAGGCGCTCCGCGCGGCCCGCGAGCGCAGCGGCCTCCCGGTCGCCTTCGGCGGGGACGTGGCGGACGGGGTGCTGCGGCTGTCCCAGTTCGTCGGTGTTCGCACGGCCGGGCTGCGCGGCCTGGCGGTCCGCGCCGAGACCGGGCTGGGCGGCCAGGTGCTCGCCCGGCGCCGCCCGGCCGCGGTGGCCGACTACCGGACCGCGGCGTCGATCACCCACGACTACGACGGCCCGGTGCTGGCCGAGGGCATCACAGGTGTGGTGGCGGCCCCTGTGGTCGTCGCGGGCCGGGTCCGCGGCGTCCTCTACGCGGCGACCCGCGACCACGCGGCTCCGGGCGCTCGCGGCGCGGACGCCCTGGTGGACGCC
>NZ_JBHSQJ010000073.1:0-28953 GCF_042658505.1 Streptacidiphilus monticola
CGAGTGGTGGGCCGGTCGCGCAGTTCCTCGCGCCCCTCGCGGGCCTGCGGCCCGGTGTGTCAGTGGGGGCGGGCACCATGGGGGGATGGCAGTCAGCGATCCCCTGGCGCGTTTCTCCGCCCCGACGCAGGCCTGGTTCCGGGGCGCGTTCAGCTCGCCCACCGGCGCGCAGGCCGGGGCGTGGAACGCCCTCGCCGCGGGATCGGACGTCCTGGTCGTCGCGCCCACCGGCTCGGGCAAGACCCTCGCCGCCTTCCTCTCCGCGCTGGACGGGCTCGCGGCCACCCCGCCCCCCGCGGAGCGGAAGAAGCGCTGCCGCGTGCTCTACGTCTCCCCGCTCAAGGCCCTCGCCGTGGACGTCCAGCGGAACCTGCGCGCGCCGCTCGCCGGCATCCGGCAGGCCGCGACCCGCATGGAGCTGCCCGAGCCGGAGATCGAGGTCGCGATCCGCTCCGGGGACACCCCCGCGGCCGACCGTCGCCGCTTCGCCACGCACCCGCCGGACATCCTGATCACCACCCCCGAGTCGCTCTTCCTCCTGCTCACCTCCGCCGCGCGGGACGCCCTCCGCGGCGTCGAGACCGTGATTCTCGACGAGGTCCACGCCGTCGCCGGGACCAAGCGCGGGGCGCATCTCGCGCTCACGCTCGAACGCCTGGACCAGCTGCTGCCCGCCCCCGCCCGCCGCATCGGGCTGTCCGCCACCGTCCGTCCCGTGGACGAGGTGGCCCGCTACCTGTCCCCGAACCGGCAGGTGACGGTGGTTCAGCCGCCCAGCGAGAAGCAGTTCGACCTCTCCGTCGTCGTCCCCGTCGAGGACCTGGGGGAGCTGCGCAACCCGGGGCAGGAGGACGAGCAGCAGACCGCCTCCGTCTGGCCCCATGTCGAGGAGCGGATCACCGACCTCGTCCAGGCCCACCGTTCGACGATCGTCTTCGCCAACTCCCGCCGCCTGGCCGAGCGCCTGTGCAACCGGCTCAACGAGGTCGCGGCGGAGCGCCTCAACGGCGAGCCGCTGCCCGCCGCCCACAGTCCTGCGCAGCTCATGGCCCAGGCGGGCGCCAACAAGGCCGCCCCTCCGGTCCTCGCCCGGGCGCACCACGGCTCGGTCTCCAAGGAGCAGCGCGCCGAGGTCGAGGAGCAGTTGAAGTCCGGCCGCCTGCCCGCCGTCGTCGCCACCTCCTCCCTGGAGCTCGGCATCGACATGGGCGCCGTCGACCTCGTCGTCCAGGTGGAGTCCCCGCCCTCCGTCGCCTCCGGGCTGCAGCGCGTGGGCCGCGCGGGGCACCAGGTCGGCGCGGTCTCCACCGGCGTCGTCTTCCCCAAGTACCGGGGCGACCTGGTCCAGGCCGCCGTGGTCACCGAGCGGATGAGGGCGGGCCGGATCGAGGCGATGCGCGTCCCGCGCAACCCGCTGGACGTCCTCGCCCAGCAGTTGGTCGCCGTGCTGGCCATGGACGACTGGGACGCCGACGAGCTGCTCGCGCTGGTCCGCAGGGCCGCGCCGTTCTCCTCGCTCCCCCAGTCCGCCTACGAGGGCGTGCTCGACATGCTCGCCGGGCGCTATCCCTCCGACGCCTTCGCCGAGCTGCGTCCGCGCATCGTCTGGGACCGGGTGACCAACAAGCTCTCCGGCCGCCCCGGCGCCCAGCGCCTCGCGGTCACCTCCGGCGGCACGATCCCCGACCGGGGCCTGTTCGGGGTCTTCCTGGCCGGCACCGATCCCAAGAAGGGCGGCGGACGCGTCGGCGAGCTGGACGAGGAGATGGTCTACGAGTCCCGCGTGGGCGACGTGTTCACCCTGGGCACGAGCTCCTGGCGGATCGAGGACATCACGCACGACAAGGTGGTCGTCTCCCCCGCCCCCGGCGTGCCCGGCAAGCTGCCCTTCTGGCACGGCGACGCGCTCGGCCGCCCGCTCGAACTCGGCCGGGCCGTCGGCGGGTTCGTCCGCGAGCTGAACGGGCTCGACCAGGACAAGGCCACCGCCCGCCTGCACGCCGCCGGGCTGGACGACTGGGCCGCGGGCAACCTGCTCTCCTACCTGGCCGAGCAGCGCAAGGCCACCGGCCACCTCCCCGACGACCGCACCATCGTGGTCGAGCGCTTCCGCGACGAGCTGGGCGACTGGCGCATCTGCATCCACTCCCCCTTCGGCGCCCAGGTGCACGCGCCCTGGGCCCTCGCCCTCGGCGCCCGGCTGTCCGAGCGCCACGGTCTGGACGCCCAGGTCATGCACGCCGACGACGGCATCGTGCTGCGCCTGCCGGACGCGGACCTGATGGACTTCCCCGACCCGGACGCCGCGCCGAACGCCCCGGTCACCGACGAGGCCCCGCTCGGCGCGGACGCCGTCGTCTTCGACGCGGAGACCATCGAGCAGACGGTCACCGACCAGGTCGGCGGCTCCGCCCTGTTCGCGTCCCGGTTCCGCGAGTGCGCAGCCCGCGCGCTGCTGCTGCCGCGGCGCAACCCGGGCCGCCGCACGCCGCTCTGGCAGCAGCGCCAGCGGGCGTCCCAACTGCTCGCCGTGGCTTCCGAGTTCGGCTCCTTCCCGATCGTGCTGGAGGCCGTGCGGGAGTGCCTCCAGGACGTCTTCGACGTCCCGGGCCTGGTCGAGCTGATGCGGGACGTCGAGTCGCGGAGGGTCCGCATCGTCGAGGTCACCACCCCTGAGCCCTCGCCCTTCGCCCGCTCGCTGCTCTTCGGCTACGTGGCGCAGTTCCTCTACGAGGGCGACAGCCCCCTGGCGGAGCGCCGCGCCTCGGCGCTCGCGCTGGACTCCCGGCTGCTCGCCGAGCTGCTCGGCCAGGCCGAGCTGCGCGAGCTGCTCGACCCCGAGGTCCTCGCCCAGCTGGAGGCCGAACTACAGCGGCTCACCCCGGAGCGCCGCATCCGCGACGCCGAGGGCACCGCGGACGCCCTTCGCCTGCTCGGTCCGCTCTCCGACGCGGAGCTGACGGAGCGTGGGGCCGAGCCGGGCTGGGCCGCCGAGCTGGCCGCCCAGCGCCGCGCCATCCGGGTGCGCATCGCGGGCGAGGACCGCTGGGCCGCGATCGAGGACGCCGGACGGCTGCGCGACGCCCTCGGCACGCCCCTGCCGGTCGGCGTGCCCGAGGCCTTCACCGAGCCGGTCAAGGACCCGCTCGCCGACCTGCTGGCCCGGCACGCCCGCACCCACGGCCCGTTCACCGTCGCGGACGCCGCCGCCCGCCTCGGCCTCGGCCCGGCCGTCGTCCTCGGCACGCTGCAGCGCCTCGCCGCGACCGGCCGGGTGGTCCAGGGCGAGTTCCGGCCCGGCGGCTTCGGCACCGAGTGGTGCGACGCCGAGGTGCTGCGCCGGCTCCGCCGCCGTTCGCTGGCCGCGCTCCGGCACGAGCTCGAGCCCGTGCCGCCCCGCACCCTGGCCGCCTTCCTCCCGCAGTGGCAGCACCACGGCAGCCACCGGCTGCAGGGTCTCGACGGTCTGCTGCGGGCCGTGGAGCAGCTGCAGGGGGCGATCGTCCCCGCGTCCGCGCTGGAGCAGTTGGTGCTGCCCGCCCGGGTCCGGGACTACCAGCCCGCCCTGCTGGACGAGTTGACCGCGTCCGGCGAGGTGCTCTGGGCGGGCGCGGGCGCGCTGCCCGGCAAGGACGGCTGGGTGGCCCTGCACCCCGCCGACACGGCGCCGCTGCTGCTGCCCCCGCCGCTGCCGCTGGCCACGACCCCGCTGCACGGTGCGATCCTCACCGCCCTCGCCCCCGGTTACGGCCTCTTCTTCCGTCAGCTCGCCGACGAAGTGGCCCGCCAGGGCTTCGAGGCCACGCAGGCGGAGCTGGCCACGGCGCTGTGGGACCTCGTCTGGTCAGGCCAGTTGACCAACGACACGCTGGCCCCGCTGCGCGCGCTGCTCGGCTCCGGCCGCACGGCCGGCGCCACCGCCCACCGCGCGCCCCGGGCCACCCCTCGCGCCCGCTACGGCGGTTCCCGCCCCCTGCCCCGAACGGCCGCCCTTCCGACGACGGCGGGCCGCTGGTCGCTGCTGCCCGCCGCTGTCGAGGACCCCACGCAACGCGCCCACGCCCTCGCCCAGACGCTGCTGGACCGCCACGGCGTGGTCACCCGCGGCGCGGTCCAGGCCGAGCGCGCGCCCGGTGGCTTCGCCGGCGTCTACCGCGTCCTGGCCGCCTTCGAGGAGAACGGCCGCACCCGCCGTGGCTACGTCGTGGACGGCCTCGGGGCCGCGCAGTTCGCGGGCGACGGCGCGATCGACCGCCTGCGCGCCGTCAACAGCGCGCTGGAACGCCGAGGTGAGGACCCGTCAGCCCCCGAGGCGGTCGTCCTCGCGGCCGCCGACCCCGCGAACGCCTACGGCGCCGCCCTGCCCTGGCCCGAGGCCCCGGGCGGCCACAAGCCCGGCCGCAAGGCCGGCGCGCTGGTGGCCCTGGTCGACGGCGAACTCGTGCTCTACGTCGAACGCGGCGGCAAGTCGCTGCTCAGCTGGGCCGATTCGGACACCCTGCTGAGCGCGGCGGCCACCGCCCTCGTCCGCACGGTCCAGGCGGGCGCCCTCCGGGACCTCACCGTCGAACGCATCAACGGCCGGCCCGCCCTCACCTCCGAGCTGGGTGGCGTCCTGGAAGCAGCGGGATTCGTGCCGACCCCCCGGGGCCTGCGCCTGCGGCACTGACGCGTCGCCGTCCCCGGCTCGCCCGCGCCCCCACGCCACGGGTGGCTCAGCCGCCCCTCCGGCCGGCGAGCCCACGCCCCCGAGCCGCCCTGTGCGGGGACCGGACAATCAGCCGCCCCTCCGGCCGGCGACCCCACGCCCCCGACGCGCCCTGAGCGGGGACCGGACCCGTGCCTGCCGCCGCATGGCCCCGCCTGGCCTCACGGGCCTGCGGTGGGGCCGCAGGGGCCCCGTCCTGCCTCACGGGCCCTGCGGTGGGGCGGCGGGGGCGGCCTGGGGCGGGTCGGGCAGGTCCGGATCGTCACCCCGCGGAACGGAGGGCGACGCGCGCCGTCGGCGGGGCGCGCGGGCGCGGAGGGAGGAGTGCACGGGCAGCAGGCTCAGAGTCCAGCCGCCGGCGAAGAGGAGGCCGAGCGAAGTGCGGGGGGTGAGGGCGCCGGTGAGGAGCAGGGCCCAGAACAGCGCGCTGCCCAAGGCCGCTGCGGCCCACTGCACGGGACTGCGGGGCGGGAGCTTCCGCTGGAAGCGAACGCGCACTGCTACCTCCCGCATGCAGAGGGTGACCGGACGAAACCCCAGCCTATGCGCAGGTGGCCCCCTCCGCTCGGGAGAGGGCCACCTGGCAATTCGTCAGATCGGAAACAGTGCCGGTATCGGCGTCACGCCGCCACGACGTCCATCGCCGGGGCCTTGGGCATCAGCGCCGAGACCCGGTCCCCGCCCGGCGGAGCCGGAACGGTGACGGGCTCGACGAGCACCGGGCGGCCGGACTCGCCGGAGGCGAGCTCCGCGAGCGCCAGCTCGTCGCTGACCTCGCGCATGACTTCGGACATCCGGACGTCCAACGCGTCGCAGATGGCGGAGAGGAGCTCCGAGGAGGCTTCCTTCTGGCCGCGCTCCACCTCGGAGAGGTACCCGAGCGAGACCCGGGCTGCGGCGGACACCTCGCGCAGGGTGCGGCCCTGGCGCTGGCGCTGCCGACGCAGCACGTCACCCAACAGACGACGGAGCAGGATCATCGGTTGCTCCCTCCTTGGACCGCGGCTTGAGACCTCACAGCCCCACCGTACCGTCTGCCCGCCATCCCGTGCGGGGAGCCCGGCTGTGTTCACTCTGGGCTGTATCCATGGCCCCTCCCCAGCAGTTCGCGGTATGGACAGCTGAACTTTGCGGCCCACTACTTGTCTTCTTCCCGGTGGGACGGGCAGTCCTAACCCACCGGACCTGACTGTGACGCCTCGTTCAGCCGATCGTTCAGCAGCTCGAGGGCCGCTGTCACGGCCATGCGTCGGATTGTGGCACGATCCCCTGACAGCCGGAGCCGGGACGAGGATTGTCCATCCGGCCCGGCGACCGCGACGAACACGGTGCCGACCGGCTGCCCGTCCTGCGGCTCGGGACCGGCGACTCCCGTGGTGGAGACCCCCCAGTCGGCGTGCATCAACCTCCGCACGCCGTCCGCCATCTGGCGCGCCACCTCGGCGTCCACCGCGCCCCGGTCGGCCAGCAGGGCCGAGTCCACGCCCAGTACCGAGGACTTGAGCTCCGTGGCATAGGCGGTGACCGAGCCCCGGAAACCACGCGAGGCCCCCGGCACGGACACCAGTTCCGCCGCCAGCAGGCCTCCGGTCAGCGACTCCGCGACGGCCACGGTCTGTTCCGCCTGCCGCAGAGCTGACAGCACGTCAGCAGCCGTTCCGGTCATGCCGCCGCGCTCCGGCGCAGCACCAGCGCCTGACGCACGTAGTCGAGACCGCTGACCAGGGTCAGCGCCACGGCCACGCCCATCAGCACCGCACGCAGCTCCGCGAGCGGGCCTGTGAGAACCAACACGTACATGCCCACGGCGATTCCCTGGGTCAGCGTCTTCAGCTTCCCGCCCCGGCTGGCCGGGATGACGCCGATTCGGATGACCCAGAAGCGCAGCAGCGTGATGCCGAGTTCACGCGCAAGGATGACGACGGTCACCCACCACCACAGGTCGCCCAGCACCGACAGGCCGATCAGTGCCGCTCCCATGATCGCCTTGTCCGCGATCGGGTCGGCGATCTTGCCGAAGTCGCTGACCAGTCCCATCCGCCGGGCCAGCTCCCCGTCGAACAGGTCGGTGATCATCGCGATGGCGAAGGAGGCCCAGGCGAGGGCGCGCCACTTGGGGTCGTGCCCGCCGTTGGCGAAGAGCAGCGCGATGAAGACCGGAACGATGACCAGCCGGAGCATGGTCAGCATGTTGGGGACGTTCCACAGGCTGGCTCTGGCGCTGCTCTCCCCCGCGGCGGTCTGGGTCACCCGCGGCTCCCCACGGTGAGGACCTCTGCGTGCAGGTCCACGCCCTCGGCGGCGACGACCTTCGCGGTGACCAGATCGCCCCGGCGCAGGTCCGCCACGGCCCCCAGCAGAACCGTCACTCCATCCGTCTCCGGCGCCTGGTGCGCGGCCCGGCCGACGACGCCGTCCTCCTCGTCGACCGACTCGACCAGGACCTCGACGGTGCTGCCGATCCGCTCCTCGGCGCGCTGCGCGGTCAGCTCCTCGGCGAGCCGGCTGATCCGGGCCAGGCGCTCGGCGACGACGTCCTCGGGCAGCTTGCCCTCGTACTCGGCGGCCTCGGTGCCCTCCTCGTCGGAGTAGCCGAAGACGCCGATGGCGTCGAGCCGCGCGTGGGTGAGGAAGCGTTCCAGCTCGGCCAGGTCCTCCTCGGTCTCCCCGGGGAAGCCGACGATGAAGTTGGACCGGGCGCCGGCCTCCGGGGCCTTGGCGCGGATCTGTTCCAGCAGGCCCAGGAACCGGTCGGTGTCGCCGAAGCGGCGCATCCGGCGCAGCACGTTCGGCGCGGAGTGCTGGAAGGACAGGTCGAAGTAGGGCACCACCTTGTCGGTGCCGGTCAGCACGTCGATCAGGGTCGGCCGCATCTCCGCCGGCTGCAGGTAGCTGACGCGGACCCGCTCGACGCCGGGGACGGCGGCCAGTTCCGGCAGCAGCGTCTCCAGCAGGCGGATGTCCCCCAGGTCCTTGCCGTAGGAGGTGTTGTTCTCGCTGACCAGCATGATCTCGCGGACGCCCTGCCCGGCCAGCCACGTCGTCTCGTTGAGCACGTCCGAGGGGCGGCGGGAGAGGAAGGAGCCGCGGAAGGCCGGGATGGCGCAGAAGCTGCAGCGCCGGTCGCAGCCGGAAGCCAGCTTGACGCTGGCGACGGGGCTGTCGTCCAGCCGCTTGCGCAGCGTGCGCGGGCCCGAGGCGGGGGCGACGCCCTCCGGCAGGTCCGCGATCGTCACCTCGTCAGCTGCGGGCCCGTGTCCGGGAACTGACACCGCCTCAGCCGCGGCCTGCCGCTCCACCGGGGTCAGCGGCAGCAGCTTGCGGCGGTCGCGCGGGACGTGGGAGACGTGGTGGCCGCCGGAGAGGATGGTCTGCAGGCGGTCCGTGATGTCGGCGTAGTCGTCGAAGCCCAGCACGGCGTCCGCCTCCGGCAGCGCCTCCGCCAGCTCCTTGCCGTAGCGCTCGGCCATGCACCCGACCGCGACGACCGCCTGGGTGCGGCCGTGGCCCTTGAGGTCGGACGCCTCCAGCAGGGCGTCCACGGAGTCCTTCTTGGCCGCCTCGACGAACCCGCAGGTGTTGACGACGGCGACATCCGCGTCGGCGGCGTCGGAGACGAGCTCCCAGCCGTCGGCTTCCAGCCGCCCGGCGAGTTCCTCGGAATCGACCTCGTTGCGGGCGCATCCAAGGGTGACAAGGGCGACTGTGCGGCGTGCGGACATGTCGCCAAGGTTACCTATCTTTGCGCCCCTCAAGTTGCAGCCCCCTCAGGAGGCGCGGCCTCCGGGGGCGCGGGGAACTGCGCGAGCAAGCCACCACCCACGGAGGTTCGACCCGTTGATCGGGGACGGACCTCCCTCAGCGGTGGGTACTCGCGCGGTTCCCCGCGCTCCTCAGGGGTTGGCCCCCCTGGCGGTCAGCCCGCCTGGGGGTTGCCGGGGGTGTAGGTGAGGCGGGTCACCTGGCCGTCGTTGCCGGCGGTGCCGAGATCCTTGCCGTTGACCCAGAGGTGGACGCCACCGGCGTTGCCCAGGATGATCCGGAGCTTCTTGTCGTCGGTGAAGGTCTGGCTCTGGCCCTTGTCCAGGTTCCCCTGGAACAGGGTCTTGCCCTTGCTGTCCTTCACGGACAGCCAGCTCGCCGCCGTCTCCGCGCTCAGCTTGACCGTCACCTTGCCCGCCGGGGCCGCCGCGATCGCGCTGCTGGGGGCGGCGGCCGTCGCCGTCGGCGAGGGCTTCAGCACCGGGCCGATGCCGCTGCTCGGGCTCGCGCTCGCCGGCGGAGCCGCCTGCGCGGACGAGTCGCCGCTCTTGCCGCTCATCAGATTGACGCCGATCACCGCGATGACGACGACGATCGCCGCGACCATCGCCGCCGTCCAGTTGGGGCGGCGGCGCTCGCTGCTGCGGATCCGCTCGGTGTCGAACAGCGGGGCGACCGGGCGGGCGTCCGCCGGGTCGCCGCCGTGGGCGGCGTCGTAGCGGGCGACGAGCGCGTCCCCGTCCGTACCCACCGCCCGGGCGATGGCGCGGATGTGGCCGCGCGCGTAGAAGTCCCCGCCGCAGCGGGTGAAGTCGTCCTGTTCGATCGCATGGATGATCGGCACCCGGACCCGCGTCTCCGCGCTGACCTCTTCCAGGGACAGCTTGGAAGCGGCCCGGGCGGCGGCGAGCACCTGGCCGATAGTGGGGTCGGTGTCCACGGAGGGGGACGTGCCGATGGTCACAAGGGCGCCTTTCACACGTGGGCGGCCGGGCGCACCCCACCCGTCGGAACGGCGGGGCAGCGCCATCGAAACACCAGTCTAGGGGTGGGGTGCGACACCCGATCAACCCGGATACCGCCGAATGTGCCGACCGGTTCCGGATCTTCCCCGGGAGCTCGAACCCCGTTCACGCAAGAGGAAGATGACTGGGCGTCGGCCGATGGGACGCGGCGGTCGGACGATCGGTTCCCCCTCCCGGAGGAAACAACGGCCGAGGCGTCCATTCGGTTGCCCTGACGGTCCGTCATTCCCCCCGGAGAGTGAGCAGGACGGCGTCCAGTTCGTCGGGCTGCACCAGCACGTCGCGCGCCTTGGAGCCCTCGCTGGGGCCGACGATGCCGCGCGACTCCATCAGGTCCATCAAGCGCCCCGCCTTGGCGAAGCCGACCCGCAGCTTGCGCTGCAGCATCGAGGTCGAGCCGAACTGCGTGGAGACGACCAGCTCCGCCGCCTGCACCAGCAGGTCCAGGTCGTCGCCGATCTCCTCGTCGATCTCCTTCTTCGGCTTGTCGGAGACGGTGACGTCGTCGCGGTACTCGGGGTTGAGCTGGTTCTTGCAGTGCGCGACGACGGCGGCGATCTCCTCCTCCGTCACGAACGCGCCCTGCATGCGGGTGGGCTTGCCCGCGCCCATCGGCAGGAAGAGCGCGTCGCCCTTGCCGATCAGCTTCTCCGCGCCGGGCTGGTCCAGGATGACCCGGCTGTCCGCCAGGGACGAGGTGGCGAAGGCCAGCCGGGACGGGACGTTGGCCTTGATCAGGCCGGTGACCACGTCCACCGAGGGCCGCTGGGTGGCCAGCACCAGGTGGATGCCGGCGGCCCGGGCGAGCTGGGTGATCCGGACGATGGAGTCCTCGACGTCGCGCGGGGCGACCATCATCAGGTCCGCCAACTCGTCCACGATGACCAGCAGATACGGGTACGGCTCCAGCACCCGCTCGCTGCCGGGCAGCGGCTGGAGCTTGCCGGAGCGCACCGCCCTGTTGAAGTCGTCCACATGCCGGAAGCCGAAGGCGGCGAGGTCGTCGTAGCGCAGGTCCATCTCGCGGACCACCCACTGCAGCGCCTCGGCGGCCTTCTTCGGGTTGGTGATGATCGGCGTGATCAGGTGCGGCACGCCCTCGTACGCGGTCAGCTCGACCCGCTTGGGGTCGACCAGGACCAGCCGGACCTCGTCCGGCGTGGCCCGCATGAGGATCGAGGTGATCAGGCAGTTGATGCAGGAGGACTTGCCCGCGCCGGTGGCGCCGGCGACCAGGATGTGCGGCATCTTGGTCAGGTTGGCGACGATGGTCTGGCCCTCGACGTCCTTGCCCATTCCGACCACCATCGGGTGGTGGTCGGCCGCGGCCGTCGCCGAGCGCAGCAGGTCGCCGAGGTTCACCATCTCCCGGTCGGTGTTCGGGATCTCGATGCCGACGGCGGACTTGCCCGGGATCGGCGAGATGATCCGCACGTCCGGACTGGCCACGGCGTAGGCGATGTTCTTGGCCAGCGCGGTGATCCGCTCCACCTTCACGGCGGGGCCGATCTCCACCTCGTAACGGGTGACCGTGGGGCCCCGGGTGAAGCCCGTGACGGCCGCGTCCACCTTGAACTCGGCGAGCACATTGGTCAGCGCGGCCACGACGGCGTCGTTGGCCTTGCTGCGCGCCTTGCCCGGTCCGCCCCGCTCCAGCAGCTCGAGTGACGGCAGCTGGTAGCTGCCCTCGGTGGGCAGCCGCAGCTGCTCGCTGCGCGCGGCCGGGACCGGGGCGCCCGCCTCGGCCTCGGCGGCGGGGGCCGGCTCCGCGTCGGCCTCCGGCTCCGGTACCGCTGACGGGTCGTCAACCGGCGTCAGGTCCACGGGCTCCGGCTCGGGGGTGTGGTCCCGGACGCTGCGGCTCATGATGTCGGCCAGGGCCGCCGAGGGCTGGACGCCGTGCAGCACCGCACCGTCCAACTCGGCCGCGGCGGCGGCAGCAACGTCGATCGGGCCGAGCGGGCCGAAGTCCGCGAAGTCGTCCACGGGCGGCGCGGATTCGGCGGGGGTGCGCCGGCGCGGCCGACGCCGCCGGGGCGCGGCAACACCCTCGCGCTCCAACTGCCCGCGCTTCTCCAGCAGCACGGCCCGCTCCTCGGGCGTGCCCGGCTCCCCCTCGAACTCGTCCACCAGGCCGAGGCCGTCCAGCCCACCCGGTTCGTCGTCGTCGAACGGGCCGTCAGCAGGCATGGCCGCAGGCTCGATCAGGGACAGCTTCTCCCCCAGCAGCCGCAGCCGGTCCGGGATCCGGTTGACCGGGGTCGCGGTGACGACGAGCAGGCCGAAGAAGGTGACCAGCAGCAGCAGCGGCACCGCGAGCGCGGGCCCGGCCGCGCCCATCATCGGCTTGGACGCCACCAGGCCGATCAGCCCGCCGGCGTCCCGGATCCGGCTGGCCCCGGCCTGCAGCCCGGGCGCGCCGCAGCCGATGTGGATCAGCCCGAGCACGCCGAAGGTCAGCGCCCCGAGGCCGATGACGATGCGTCCGTTCGCCTCCGGCCGCTCGGGGTGCCGCATGAGGCGCAGCGCGATGCCTCCGAGCAGGAAGGGCACGAGGACGGAGAGCCGGCCGAAGGCGCCCTTGACGACGTTGGTGACGGCGATGCCCAGCCACCCCTGCGCGTCGGACCAGGAGCCCGCGGCCACCAGGAGCGCGACGGCGATGAGCAGCAGCCCCAGACCGTCCTTCCGGTGGGCCGGGTCGAGCCCCTTGGCGCCCCGTCCCACGCCCCGGGCGACGGCCCCGACGCCATGGGCCAGGCCGAGCCAACTCCCGCGCACCGCACGGTAGGCGAGGGGTTTCGGCGGTGGCGGCGCGGCCTTCTTGACGGGTGCGGCCGCCGCCTTCTTCGCCGGTGCAGCCTTTTTCGCGGGCGCGGCCTTCTTGGCCGGGGCCTTCTTGGCAGCCGTGGCCTTCTTCGCCGTCCCCGCCCCCCGGGTCTGCGAACCGCTTCCGGACGTGCGTGTGGCCATGCGCCTCAGCGTACCGTCGCGGCCCTGCTCACCACACGTGCCGCGCAACGTGTCTGATGAACCGACAGACATTCAGTTGCACACGGCCCCTGGGGCGCGAGGAACTGCGCGTCCAGCCCAGCGCCCCTGCCGGGGCGGGGCGACGTCAGGCTTCGAGGGCGTCGAGGGCCGAGCGGAGCGCAGCGATCTTCCGCTCCAGGTGGGTCGCGGTGGCCGCCGCCGCGGGGTCGGGGGCTTCGGCCAGCTGCTTGGTCAGCGCCTCCGCCTGCTCCTCCACCGACGCGAGCCGCGCCGACAGCTCGGCCAGGACCGTGGACTCCTCCAACTGCAGCCGCAGCAGCGCCGCCTGCTCCTTGAGCCGGCAGTTCTTCATGTAGAGGTCCACGAAGACCGACACCTTCGCCCGCAGCACCCACGGGTCGAAGGGCTTGCTGATGTAGTCGACCGCGCCGGCCGCGTACCCGCGGAACGTGTGGTGCGGGCCGTGGTTGATCGCCGTCAGGAAGATGATCGGGATGTCCCGGGTCCGCTCGCGCCGCTTGATGTGCGCGGCGGTCTCGAAGCCGTCCATGCCCGGCATCTGCACGTCGAGCAGGATCACCGCGAAGTCGTCGGTGAGCAGCGCCTTCAGCGCCTCCTCGCCCGAGGTCGCCCGGACCAGGGTCTGGTCCAGCGCGGAGAGGATCGCCTCGAGGGCGAGCAGGTTCTCCGGCCGGTCGTCGACCAGGAGGATCTTGGCCTTCTGCATCGGGCCCTGCCCTCCTCGTACCGTTGGTCGTACCGATGGTCGTGCCGCAGTCGTTCCGACGACCGTCATGCTAGCCGCACCTCACAGCCCGCTGCCCCACCCCGGAACCGGTACCAGTGGCAACGCTGGGTGACCTTATCCGGTTCCCGCCCGACGCTGCCACCGACTCCCGGGTTTCGGTCACCCTCCGACGACGGGCCGTGCACCCCCGGTCACCGCTCCCGGGCCCGCAACCAGTGGTCCATCACCGCCAGCAGGTGGTCCGGGTCCACCGGCTTGGTCACGTGGTCGGACGCGCCGGCGGCCAGGCTCTTCTCCCGGTCGCCGAGCATCGCCTTGGCCGTCAGCGCGATGATCGGCAGGCCGCTGAACTGCGGCATCCGCCGGATCGCCTCAGTCGTGGCGTAGCCGTCCATCTCCGGCATCATGATGTCCATCAGCACCAGCGCCACGTCCTCGTGCTGCTCCAGCACCTCGATGCCCTCGCGGCCGTTCTCCGCGTACAGCACGTTGAGCCCGAACTGCTCCAGCACGCTGGTCAGCGCGAAGACGTTGCGGATGTCGTCGTCGACGATGAGCACCTTCTCGCCGTCGAAGCGCCCGGCGAACGGTGCGTCAGTTTCCGTACCCAGCGCCTCCGTCGAGGTGTCCGGGGCCTCCTGGAGGGCGTTGAGCGGCTCGGCGGGGCGCGGCAGGACGGGCGCGGAGGGCAGGGCGCCGCGGCCGCGGGCGGGCTCGATCGCCGCCGGGGCCACCGGCTCCGGGGCCTCCCGCAGCGGCAGGTAGAGCGTGAAGGTGGAACCGCGGTCCATCTCGCTCTCGGCGTTGATCTCGCCGCCGAGCAGGCGGGCGATCTCCCGGCTGATGGACAGGCCCAGGCCGGTGCCGCCGTACTTGCGGCTGGTGCCGCCGTCCGCCTGCTTGAAGGCCTCGAAGATCTCGCGGAGCTTGTTGCTGGGGATGCCGATACCCGTGTCGGTGACCGAGAAGGCGATCATCGGGTCGTCCGGGTCGCTGATCGAGCCGGCCTCCAGCATCTGCTCGCGGATGGAGCCCGGCACCGGCAGGCCGCCCTGGCGGCCGGCGGGCTGGATCAGCAGCTCGACGGCGCCGGCGTCGGTGAACTTGACCGCGTTGGAGAGCAGGTTGCGCAGCACCTGCTGGAGCCGCTGCTCGTCGGTGTGCAGGGTGACCGGCAGGTCGGGCGAGACGCGGACGGCGAACTCCAGCCCCTTGTCCGCGGTGAGCGGACGGAAGGTGGCCTCGACGTAGTCGACCAGCTGGACCAGCGCGATCCGGGAGGGCCGGACGTCCATCTTGCCCGCCTCGACCTTGGACAGGTCGAGGATGTCGTTGATCAGCTGGAGCAGGTCGGAGCCGGCGCCGTGGATGGTGTCGGCGAACTCGACCTGCTTGGGGGTCAGGTTGCCCTCGGCGTTGTCGGCGAGCAGCTTGGCCAGGATCAGCAGCGAGTTGAGCGGGGTGCGCAGCTCGTGGGACATGTTGGCGAGGAACTCGGACTTGTAGCGCGAGGAGAGGGCGAGCTGTTCGGCGCGCTCCTCCAGGACCTGGCGGGCCTCCTCGATCTCGGAGTTCTTGATCTCGATGTCGCGGTTCTGCGCGGCCAGCAGGCTTGCCTTGTCCTCCAGTTCGGCGTTGGAGCGCTGCAGCTCCTCCTGGCGGGCCTCCAACTCGGCCGAGCGCATGGAGAGTTCGGCGGTGAGCCGCTGGGACTCCAGGAGCAGGCCCTCGGTCTTGGTGTTGACCGCGATGGTGTTGACCGTGACGCCGATCATCTCGGCGATCTGGTCCAGGAAGTCCAGGCTGATCTTGGTGAAGGCGTTGAACGACGCCAGCTCGATCACGCCGAGCAGCCGGCCCTCGAAGAGCACCGGCATGACGATGACGTTGACCGGGGCGGCCTCGCCGAGACCGGAAGCGATCTTGAGGTAGCCGGGAGGCGCGTCGCGCAGCAGGATCGGCTTCTTCTCCAGCGCGGCCTGGCCGACCAGGCCCTCGCCGAGGTGGAAGCTGGTGGGCATGGCGCGGCGGTTGTAGCCGTAGGAGCCGATCAGACGCAGCATCAGGTCGTCCTCGGGCTCGTCGTCGCCGCCGACCAGTTCGGGCGAGCGGAGCGCGGGCTGGGCGAGGAAGAAGGCGCCGTGCTGGGCGGAGACGACCGGCGTCAGCTCGCTCATGATCAGCGAGGCGACCGCTTCGAGGTCG
This sequence comes from Streptacidiphilus monticola, assembly GCF_042658505.1. Lineage (NCBI taxonomy): Bacteria > Bacillati > Actinomycetota > Actinomycetes > Kitasatosporales > Streptomycetaceae > Streptacidiphilus > Streptacidiphilus monticola. The sequence goes on from NZ_JBHSQJ010000073.1 coordinate 15,443, forward strand.
CGGCGGCCCTGCATGAGACCGGAGATGCGGGCCAGGTTGGTCTTGAGCCAGTCCTGCTCCTGGTTGGTGCGGGTGGTCTCGCGCAGGTTGGCGATCATCTGGTTGATGTTGTCCTTGAGCTCGTTGAGCTCGCCGGACGCGTCCACGTCGATGCGCAGCGAGAGGTCGCCGCGGGTCACCGCGGTGGCGACCTGGGCGATGGCGCGGACCTGGCGGGTCAGGTTGCCGGCCAGCTCGTTGACGGACTCGGTGAGGTCCTGCCAGGTGCCGGCCACGCCGGGGACCCGGGCCTGGCCGCCGAGGCGGCCGTCGGTACCGACCTCGCGGGCGACGCGGGTCACCTCGTCCGCGAACGCGGACAGCTGGTCGACCATCGTGTTGATGGTGGTCTTGAGTTCCAGGATCTCGCCACGGGCGTCGACGTCGATCTTGCGAGTCAGGTCGCCCTTGGCGACGGCGGTGGTGACCTGGGCGATGTTCCGCACCTGGTTGGTCAGGTTGTTCGCCATCTGGTTGACGTTGTCGGTCAGGTCCTTCCAGATGCCGGCGACGCCGGGGACCCGGGCCTGGCCGCCCAGGGTGCCGTCGGTACCGACCTCGCGGGCCACCCGGGTCACCTCGTCCGCGAACGCGGACAGCTGGTCGACCATCGTGTTCAGGGTGTCCGCGAGCGCGGCCACCTCGCCCTGCGCCTCGATGGTGATCTTCTTAGACAGGTCGCCGCCGGCCACCGCCGTCGCCACCTGGGCGATGTTCCGCACCTGGAAGGTCAGGTTCGAGGCCATCTGGTTCACGTTCTCGGCCAGGTCGGCCCAGATGCCGGAGACGCCCTTGACCCGGGCCTGGCCGCCCAGGATGCCCTCGGTGCCCACCTCGCGGGCGACGCGGGTCACCTCGTCCGCGAACACCGACAGCTGGTCCACCATCGTGTTGACGGTGGTCACCAGCTCCAGGATCTCGCCCCGGGCGTCGACGGTGATCTTCTTGGAGAGGTCGCCGCGGGCCACGGCGGTGGTGACCTCGGCGATGTTGCGCACCTGGTTGGTCAGGTTGTTGGCCATCAGGTTGACCGAGCTGGTCAGGTCCTTCCAGGTGCCGGAGACCCCGGGAACCTGGGCCTGGCCGCCGAGGATGCCCTCGGTGCCCACGTCCGTGGCCACCCGGGTCACCTCGTCCGCGAAGGCGGAGAGCTGGTCGACCATCGTGTTCAGCGTGGTCTTGAGCCCGAGGATCTCGCCCCGGGCGTCCACGGTGATCCGCTGGGACAGGTCGCCGCGCGCGACCGCCGTGGCGACCTGGGCGATGTTCCGCACCTGCGAGGTGAGGTTGTTCGCCATCTGGTTGACGTTGTCGGTCAGGTCCTTCCACACGCCGGCCACGCCGGGGACCATCGCCTGGCCGCCCAGGATGCCCTCGGTGCCGACGTCGCGGGAGACCCGGGTCACCTGCTCGGCGAAGCCGGAGAGCTGGGCGACCATCGTGTTGATGGTGTTCTTGAGCTCCAGGATCTCGCCGCGGGCGTCCACCTCGATGGTCTGGGACAGGTCGCCGCGGGCCACCGCCGTCGTCACCTGGGCGATGTTGCGCACCTGGTAGGTCAGGTTGTTCGCCATCTGGTTGACGTTGTCGGTCAGGTCCTTCCAGGTGCCGGCGACGCCGGGGACCCGGGCCTGGCCGCCCAGGCGGCCGTCGGTGCCGACCTCGCGGGCGACGCGGGTCACCTCGGAGGCGAAGCCGGACAGCTGGTCCACCATCGTGTTGACGGTGTTCTTCAACTCCAGCATCTCGCCCGCGACCTGCGCGGTGACCTTGCGGGACAGGTCGCCCTTGGCCACCGCCGTGGTCACCAGGGCGATGTCGCGCACCTGGGCCGTCAGCTGACTGGCCATCATGTTGACCGAGTCGGTCAGGTCCTTCCAACTGCCGGACATGCCGCGGACCCTGGCCTGGCCGCCGAGCTTGCCCTCGGTGCCCACCTCGACCGCCAGCCGGGTCACCTCGTCGGTGAACTCGGCCAGCGACTCGACCAGTCCGTTCACGGTCCGGCCGATCCGCAGGAACTCGCCGCGCAGTGGATGGGTGCCGCCGTCGGGGCCGGTGGCCCGCAGCTCCATGCGCTGCTTCAGGTCGCCCTCGGCGATCGAGCCGAGCACCCGGCCGACTTCGGCCATCGGCCGGGCGAGGTCGTCGATCAGCGAGTTGCAGTTGTCGATCGCCGCCGACCAGGCGCCCTCGCCGGCGCCCGGCTCGAGCCGCTCACTGAGACGTCCCTCACGTCCGACCGCCCGCCGCACCCGGGCCAGCTCACCGGTCAGGTGCTGGTTCCGCTCGGCGATGTCGTTGAAGACCGCCGCGATCTCGGCCATCACCGAGTCCCCGGGGACTGTCAGCCGGCGGCGGAAGTTGCCGTCGCGCATCGCCGTGAGCGCGGCCAGCAGCTTGCGCAGATCGGCGGCGTCCGCGCCGCGGCTGCGCCGGGGCCTGCCTGCCCTGGGCGCCGCCGTTGCTGTCGCCATGCTCGAATCCACCGGACTTCCTCCCGAGTTGCTCGCCCGCTCGTGCGGCTTCTCCCCCGGACCCATCCCCACAGGCTATCGACACCGACGGCGTGGGCGGAGCGGTCCGACGAGAAGCCTCAAGGATGGCGCTTCCACGCCGCGGGGCGCAGTCGAAAGTGATCGAACGCTGTCAAACATCTTGACGGGTGCATTCAAGGAGCCCAACCATCGGGAGCGCTCCCAACCGCCTGTCGCGGAGGAATGCCATGGACTCCACCCCGGTCCGCACCACCCTTCGCCCCACCCTCGCCGAGGTCGCCCGGCACGCCGGCGTCTCCACCGCCACGGCCTCGCGAGTGCTCAACCGTTCCGCTCCCGTCAGCGAACGCGTCGCCGCCGCGGTGGAGGCCGCCGCTGCGGAGTTGGGCTACGTCCGCCACCGCGCCCCCAGCGGGGGCGCCCGGCAGACCGGCGCGGTGGCCGTCGTCGTGTTCGACAGCCTCGCGCAGTTGACCACGGACACCTTCCACGCCCGGGTACTGCGCGGCGCCGAACGTGAACTGAGCCGCACCGGCCATGAGTTGGCCGTGCTGACGGCGCCCCGGGGCAGCCGCAGACCCGCGCTCGCGCACTACCTGTGCAGCGGGCACGTGGACGGCGTGCTGCTGGTCGGCCTGCACGGCGACGACCACTCGCTGCCCCGGGTGCTGCAGGCGGCGGGCGTGCCGGTGCAGTGCATCGGCCGTCCGCTGGGCGCGGCGGGCCTGCTGTACGTGGACGCCGACAACGTCGGCGGCGCGGCGGAGGCGGTGGCCCACCTGCTGCGCAGCGGACGCAAGGCGGTGGCCACGATCGCCGGCCCGCAGGACATGGCCGTGGGCACGGACCGCCTGGCCGGCTACCGCCGGGCCGTGGCGGGCACGCAGGAGATCGTCGCCTACGGCGACTTCGGTGCCGCGAGCGGCGAGCACGCGATGCTGCGCCTGCTGGACCGCCGCCCGAAGCTGGACGCCGTCTTCGCCGCGTCCGACGCGATGGCCGCCGGTGCGTTACGGGCCTTGCGGCGCCTGGGAGTCCGGGTCCCCGGCGACATCGCGGTGGTGGGCTTCGACGACGCGGTCGTCGCCCAGCGGACCAGCCCCCAACTGACCACCGTCCGGCAGGCGGTGGAGGAGATGGGCGCGAGGGCGGCGTCGGCCCTGGTCCGACGCGAGCCCACCGCCCCCGTGGTGCTGGGTACCCGACTCGTCGTCAGAGAGTCGGCCTGACAGCCTGAGCAGCCACGCGCCCTCAGGGTCGCGAGGAACCGCGCGCCCGGCCACCCCGGGAGGTACGGGCCCGACGTACGGGCCGGACCTCCCCGGGTGGTGTGTTGCTCGCGCGGTTCCTCGCGCCCTAGCGGGGTGCGACTAACTGTTGGGGAACAGCTGGGCGAAGGTGTCGAACGCCGTGGCGATGTCGGCCTCGGCCCAGAAGCGGTGGTAGTTGAAGACCGGCGCGGCCCCGCCGTTCAGGTACGTCTGCACCTTGGACCACTGGGGGTCGTTCTTGTACCACTGCCGGATGGACAGGAACGTGTTCGTCGACGAGCTCAGCTGCGTCCCGTCCGGGTAGGTCCCGGTCCAGCCCGGCGGGATGTAGAGGCCCTGGTGGGTGGACGGGTCGTACGCCTGGGTGAACCGGCTGTAGTCGGTCCGGGTCTCCGGGGCCGAGTAGCCCAGGGAGTCGGCGTACTTGGAGTGGATGATGTCGAGGATGTTCTGCGCGAACTTCTGCGACGTCGTGTCACCCGACTTGGCGGCGTAGTAGCTCAGCGTCTTCGCCAGCGACCCGGCCACGCCGAGGTCCGTGGCGGAGCCGCTCGCGGTCACGTGCAGGCCCGCGTTGGCGCCGGGGCTGCTCGCGTTCCAGGTGTCCGGCGCGCCGGTCCAGGTGAGCGTGCCCGGGGTGGTCAGCGTGCCCGTCGTCGGGTCGGCCTGGGACACGGACATGGCCCACTTGACCCACTTGTCGAGCACCGCCTTCGCGGTGGCGTTGCCGGAGACGTAGTAGTACTCCGCGAACCGCTCCATGGCCCAGGTCTGGAAGCCGAACCACGAGTTGCTCGCGGGGTCGTGGTACTCCGGCTGCCAGTCGTAGTACAGGCCGTAGAAGGTCGGGTCGCCCGCCGGGGGCTGGGACACGTCGCCGTAGTTGCCGCCCCAGCTGTTGGTCGCGCCACCCGCGATGCCGCCCTCGGTGGACTGCAGCCACTGGAAGAACTGCAGCTGCTTGGTCAGGCTCGCCGACCAGTCCGTCGCCGCCGTGGGCGACTTGGGCTCCAGGTTCGGGTCGGTCGACAGCGCGTAGGCCGCCAGCGGGTTCTGGTAGCCCTGGTGCGCTGTGGAGCCGGAGATGCGCCAGGACCAGGAGCCGTCGGAGGCGCCGCCCCAGGCGAAGTACCACGTCAGCAGGCCGAGTTGCTCGTTGGCCTTGCTGGTGCCGGCCGGGCAGGTGGTGGAGCCGTTGCAGTTGCCGGCCTGCTTGAAGTACTTGTCGTAGAGCGCGTAGCGCAGGTAGTCGCCCAGCTTGGCGGCCTTGGCCAGGGTGGAGCTGATCGCCGAGGTCTTGCCCTGCGCCTTGGCGAAGGTGTCCGCCCAGTACGCCGCCTGCACCAGGCGCGCGTCGGCGTCAGGGGCGTCGGTGAACTTGTACTGCTTGGCGTAGGAGCCGCCGCCGTCGTTGAACAGGGACAGGAAGCCGGAGCTGGAGTTGCCGTACTTGAAGATGTCGCAGTCCGGCTGCGGGATGGTCTCCCAGACGGACTCCTCGGGGCCGCGCTGGTAGGTGTTGATCAGGCTCGGCTTGGTGGTGCCGTCCTCGCAGTTGCCGAAGCCGTACTTGTTGTCGGTGTCCATGATCCAGGCCGGGGAGTACATGTCCGCCGTGCCGTAGGTGCTGGTCAGCTCGGAGGCCAGCGGGTCGGTGCCGACCGGGACCGAGGAGTTCAGCTTGACCGGGTACTGGTCCGGCTGCGGCAGCTCGGGGCCGTAGGTCGCGGGCTTGGCCGGGTTGTAGGTGGACTGTCCCGGCTGCTGGGTGTGCGACGGGATCATGTAGGTCTCGAGGTTGGTCCAGGCGTTGTTGAACCCGGTCCAGTCACCGGTGACCCGGCCGTAGTCGGCCTCCAGCCACAGCCAGTAGCTGTAGGTCTCCGAGGTGGTCTCGTGACCGTAGTCCGGGGCCTCGACGATCAGGGTCTCCACCGAGTGGTAGGGGATGCCGAGCGGGCTGAAGTAGCCGTTGTTCGGGTCCTTGATCTTGGCGTAGAGGTCCAGGAAGTACTGGTCGTAGGTGCTCGCCTTGGCCGACTCGGTGACACTGACCGCTGCCGAGGCGTAGCCCGTGGCCGAGGCCGTGAACGTGGCCGTGCCGCCGGCCTGCGCGCTCGCCGTGCCCGCCGTCACCGTCACGTTCTGCGCGGTGCTCCAGTTGGAGGGCGTGAAGGTGAGCGTGGCGGGAGCCGCCGTCAGGTCGGTGTCGCTGCCCGAACGGGCGATCGCCACACTGACGTTGGCGCTCGGTGCGCTGGACAGCTTGACGCCGAAGGTGCCGCTGCTGCCCTGCTGGACGGTCAGCTGGCTCGGGCTGACCACGATCGAGGGCCCGGTCACCTTGATGGCCACCGGGTCGGAGGTGGTGGTGGCCCCGCCGTTGTCGGTGGCGACCGCCGTGACGGAGTAGTCGCCCGCCGCCACGTTGGCCCAACTGGCCGTCCACGGCGCGCTGGTGGCGGTACCGACCAGCGTGTTGCTGCCGGTCCCGGTGGAGGCGTAGAAGTCGACCTTGCTGACGGTGCCGTCGCTGTCGGTGGCCGTGGCCGCGAGCGGCACGGTCGCGCCGGGAGAGAACACCTGACCCGCCGTCGGACTGGTCAGCGCCACGTTGGGCGGGGTGTTCGCGCCGTTGCAGGCGGTGCCGTTGACCGCGAAGGCGGTCGGCGCGGGGTTGCTGCCGCTGTAGTTGAAGTTGGCGTTGGTCGTGTAGCTGGCCCCCGCAGCGATGTTCGGGGCCCAACTCGGGGCGGTGACGGTCACGTTCTTGCCGGACTGGGTCCAGGTGCCGTTCCAGCCGCTGGCCAGGGTCTGGTTGCCGGCCTGCGTGTAGGTCAGCGTCCAGTTGCTGATGGCGGTGCTGCCGCTGTCCTTGATGGTGACGGCGGCGGTGAAGCCGGAGCCCCAGTCGTTGCTCACGGCGTAGGTGACCTGGCAGGACACGCCCGCCGCGGCCGCCGGGGCGGCGGCCAGGCCGACCCCGCCGCCCGCGGTGGCGAGCAGCGCCAACGAGGCCAGGACGGCGGTCCTGCCTCGGTGCCGGTGTCTGCGGAGTCTGTCGAGCAGGGAGCTGCGTTCCCGCATGCTGCCTCCAACTCTCGTAGGGGTGGTGCCCGACAGCGTGCGCAGGACGCCGCAACCGAGGGAACGACGCAGGGTTCCGGAACCGGGCCGTGGCCTCACTGACCAGCGCTTCGGCGAAGCCCTCTCATGTAGCTTTCACAGAACGCGGCCACGCCACCCGATCGAACTCCGCCTTCGACACTTGACGATTGACGGCCCGTCAGCACCGCGCGTGTGCTGGATCCGCCCCTCCGGGGCGCCCCGCCCGGCGCCGGGCTCGGTCCACATCCCCACAACGGCCTCACGGCCACGGGTCCGGCGGTCCGGCGGGTGCCCGGGCCGGGGTCCACCGCCGTCCCCGTCCGAGGAGCCGCCCGCCATGAGACCACTTCGCGCCCTGCTCGCCGCCGTCACCGCGGCGGCCACGCTGGGCACCGTCGGCCTGCTGGCCGTCGCCGCGCCGCCCGCGTCCGCCGCCGCGAGCCAGCCCTACAGCTGGAACAACGTCCAGATCGGCGGCGGCGGCTTCGTGCCCGGCATCGTCTTCAACACCGCGCAGAAGGGCCTGGTCTACGCCCGCACCGACGTCGGCGGCGCCTACCGGCAGGACCCGGCGACGAAGAAGTGGATCCCACTGCTGGACTCCGTCGGCTGGAACGACTGGAACCTGACCGGCGTGCTGAGCCTGGCCACCGACGCCGCCGACCCGAACCGGGTCTACGTCGCCGCCGGCAGCTACACCAACAGCTGGGACCCGAACAACGGCGCCATCCTCCGCTCCACCGACCAGGGCGCGACCTGGTCGCGGACCACGCTGCCGTTCAAGGTCGGCGGCAACATGCCCGGCCGCGGCATGGGCGAGCGGCTCACCATCGACCCCAACAACGACAAGGTGCTCTACTTCGGCGCGGAGAGCGGCAACGGCCTGTGGCGCTCCAGCGACTACGGCGCCACCTGGGCCAAGGTCTCCACCCTGCCCGACACCGGTCCCTACGCGCCGGACCCCACCGACACGACCGGCTACCAGAGCGACCCCGAGGGCGTCCTGTGGGAGGTCTTCGACAAGGGCAGCGGCACCGTCGACGGCATGACGAAGACCGTCTACGTCGGCGTCGCGGACAAGACGGCCGACAGCGTCTACGTCACCCACGACGCGGGTGCCACCTGGTCCGCCGTCAGCGGGCAGCCCACCGGCCTCATCCCGCACAAGGCGGTGCTCGACGGCTCCGGCGGCAACCTCTACCTCGCCTACAGCGACACCGGCGGCCCCTACGACGGCGCGCACGGCGACGTGTGGAAGCTCGCCACCGGCACCGGCGCCTGGACGAGGATCAGCCCGGTGCCGTCCACGGACACCAGCAACGACTACTTCGGCTACAGCGGCCTGGCCGTCGACCCCGAGCACCCGTCGACCGTGATGGTGACGGCGTACAGCTCATGGTGGCCGGACACGCAGATCTACCGGAGCACCGACGGCGGGGCGACCTGGAAGACCTTCTGGTCCTACAACGGCTACCCGAACCGCACCGACCAGTACACGCTGGACAGTTCGGCCTACCCCTGGCTCAACTTCGGTGCCACGTCAGCCTCTCCCCCGACCGAGCTGGTCAAGCTCGGCTGGATGACCGAGGCGCTGGCGATCGACCCCTTCGACTCCGACCGGATGTACTACGGGACGGGCGCGACCCTCTTCGGGACCAGCGACCTCACCGACTTCGACGCGGGCAAGAAGATCACCATCGCGCCCGTGGTCCAGGGCCTGGAGGAGACCGCGGTCCAGGACCTGATCAGCCCGCCGACCGGCGCCCCGCTGATCAGCGCCCTCGGCGACCTCGGCGGCTTCCGCCACACCGACGTCACCAAGGTGCCGTCCACCCTGTTCACGTCGCCCGTCTTCTCGACCACCACGGCCCTCGACTACGCGGAGACGAGCGCGAGTTCGATGGTGCGGGTGGGCGACCTCCCATCCGGCTCGACCGACAGGCACATCGCCTTCTCCACGGACGACGGCGCGGACTGGTTCAACGCGAGCAGCGAGCCGAGCGGCGTCACCGGCGGCGGCACGGTCGCCATGGCGGCGGACGCGAGCGCCACGGTGTGGAGCCCGGCCGGCGCCGGCGTCTACCGCACGTCCGGGTACGGCAGTTCGTGGACCGCGTCCTCGGGCGTCCCGGCCGGGGCGACGGTGGCGGCGGACCGGGTGGACCCGAAGACGTTCTACGCCTACTCCGGCGGCACCTTCTACGTCTCCACGGACGCCGGCGCGACCTTCTCGGCGACGGCCGCGACCGGCCTGCCCAGCAGCGGCAAGGTGCGGCTGAAGGCCCTCCCCGGCGTCAAGGGCGACATCTGGCTGGCGGGCGGCAGCAGCACCGGCAACGCCTACGGGCTGTGGCACTCGACGGACGGCGGGAAGAGCTTCACCAAGCTGTCCGCCGTGGACCAGGCCGACAGCATCGGCTTCGGCAAAGCCGCGCCCGGCAGCAGCTACCCGGCCCTCTACAGCAGCGCGCAGGTGGGCGGGGTCCGCGGCATCTACCGCTCGGACGACGCGGGCGCGACCTGGGTCCGCATCAATGACGGCCAGCACCAGTGGGGTTGGACCGGCGCGGCGATCACGGGTGACATGCGGACCTACGGCCGGGTCTACATCAGCACCAACGGCCGGGGCATCGTGTACGGCGACATCGCCGGGACGGTGACGGGCAGCCCCAGCCCCAGTGCGAGCGCGAGTGCGTCCGCGTCGGCGTCAGCGTCGGCGTCCGCTTCCGCGAGTGCGAGTGCGTCGGCTTCGCCGAGTGCGAGTGCCAGTTCGACGGCGGGCAGCGGCTGCTCGGCCAGTTACTCGGTCAGCAACCAGTGGCCGGGCGGATTCGGGGCCAGTGTGACGGTCACCGACAAGGGAGCCGGCGCCATCAGCGGATGGACCGTCACCTGGACCTTCGCGGACGGCCAGCAGATCACCTCGCTGTGGAGCGGCAGCTACACCCAGTCCGGGGCGAAGGTCACCGTGACCAACCTCTCCTACAACGGCGCGCTCGCCCCGGGCGGCTCGACGTCCTTCGGCTTCAACGCCGCCTGGAGCGGTGCCAACACGACCCCGACCTCCATCACCTGCACCTCCAGCTAGGTGCCCCTTCAGGGGCGCGAGGAACTGCGCGGGCGACACACCACCCAGAGAGGTCCGACCCCATCTGCGGGACGAACCTCCCCCGGTGATGTGTTGCCCGCGCAGTTCCTCGCGCCCCTGGAGGGGCCGGTACGCTGGCGTGGCGCCGCGCGCACAGAAGGGAGCAGACGGTGGTCACCGCACGGGCAGCTGCCACGTTCGAACCGGTGGGCCGGTCCGTCGCGGCCGCGCGCGGCTTCGTCCGGGACACCCTGCAGGGCTGGGGCTTCGCCGAGGTCGTGGACGACGCCGTCGTCCTGGCCAGCGAGCTGGTCACCAACGCCGTCGTGCACGCGGGCACCACCGCCGAGGTCTCCTGTCTGCGCCGCGAGGACTCCGTCCGGGTCGAGGTCGCGGACCGGTACCCGAACCGCACGCTCCCGCTCCATCCCGGGGAGGACGATCCGCGCGGCTCCGAACTGGAGCGCGAGGGCGGACGCGGCCTCATCCTCTGCGCCGCGCTGGCCTCCCGCTGGGGTGTCGACTACACCGCCGCGCACAAGCGGGTCTGGTTCCAACTCGACCTCCCCGCACGGGCGGCGGGCACCCGGCACGCCGGACCGCAGACCCCCGTGTCCCAACTCCCGTCCGCCGACGCGGCGGTGCGCGTGGGCGTGCTGCGCGTGGACGAGCAGGGCATGGTCACCGCCTGGAACCCGGACGCCGAGGAGCTGTTCCGGATCCCCGCCGACAAGGCGCTCGGCCGCCCGCTCGGCGAACTGGCCGCCTGGCCGCAGACGCCCGGCACCGGCCTGGGCCTGGAGGAGGCGCTGCGCCTGTCCCGCTGGGAGGGCAGCTACGGCATCCGCGCGGGCGACGGCCGGATCATGGCCGTCTACGGCTCCCACCTGCGGGTCCGCGATGCCGAGGGCGTCCCGTCCACGGTCTGCCTGCTCGTCAGGGAGCAGGAGCGGGCAGTGCTGCAGACGCCGCCGCGGGTGCAGCAGGGCACCGAGGCGGGGGCGGGCCCCGGTGCGATCGGGCCGTCCTTCGAGGCCTTCATCGGCTCCCCCGCGCCGGACGACCTGGACGGGCTGCTCCAGCGGACCGTCGAGCGCGCCCGGGACCTGCTGGACGGCGATGCCGCCTACCTGCTCCTGGCCACCGACGACGAGACCGAGTTGGAGGTCCGTGCCTCCTGCGGTCTGCCCTCCGGCCGCCAGCGCTTCGCCCGGGTCCCGGTGGAGGCGGCCGGCCGCTACGGCTCCGCACGGCTGCCGGCCGTGCACGAGGACCTGACCGCGCAGCCCGGTTCGGTCCCGGTGCTCGGCGGCACGGGGCTGCGGTCGGCGGTCTCGGTTCCGCTCAAGGTGGAGGGACGGCTGACCGGTTCGCTCGGCGTCGCCGCCCAGTCCCCGGGCCAGTACCGCAACGAGGACGCGCTGCGGCTCCAGTTCGCCGCCGACCGGATCGCCCTGGCCGTCGAGAGCGCCCGGCTCACCGAGCTGGAACGGCTGCGCCGCGGTTCCCTCTCCTTCCTCGTGGAGGCGTCCGACCTGCTGGCGGGCACCCTGGAGCGGGACCAGACGCTGGCACTCGTGGCGCAGATGACCGTGCCCACGCTCTCCTCGTGGTGCGCCGTCTACACGATCTCCGAACAGTCCACCCCCGAACTGGCGTACGTCCTGCACGAGGACGAGGACCGGATCGACGGACTCCGCGAGCTGCTCCAGCAGATCCCGCCGCCCGAGGCGGTCAACACCCCGGGCGCGCGCGACTGGCCCGCCCCCGGCCATGCCGCGCACGACGCCGCACTGCGCGCCTCGCTGCGCAGTTTCGCCCACGAGGCCGAGGTCGAGACGCCCACCCAGGCCGTGGCGACCGCGGCCGCGCTGGGCGGGGAGACGGTGGTGCTGCCGCTGGTCGCCCGCAACCGGGTCATCGGCCTGCTGGTGCTGGGCAAGCCCGCCGACGAGAAGTTCCGCCGCGAGATCCTGGAGCTGGCCGAGGACCTGTCCCGCCGCGCCGCGCTCGCCCTGGACAACGCCCGCCTCTACAGCGAGCGCACCGCCATCTCCCGTGCGCTGCAACGCAGTCTGCTGCCGCCGGAGTCGCCCCGCATCCCCGGCGTCGAGGTCGAGGTGGTCTACCGCGCGGCCGGCGAGGGCAACGAGGTCGGCGGCGACTTCTACGACGTCTTCCCGATCCGGGAGGGCAGCTACGGCTTCGCCATCGGCGACGTCTGCGGCACCGGCCCGGAGGCAGCGGCCGTCACCGGTCTGGCGCGGCACTCGCTGCGGCTGCTGGCCCGGGAGGGCCTGTCCGCCCCCGAGGTGCTGCTGCGACTGAACGCCGCCATCCTCGACGAGGGAGCGCGCAGCCGCTTCCTCACGCTGCTCTACGGGGAGTTGACGCCGCGTCAGGACGGCAGCGTCGAACTGCGCACCGTCTGCGCCGGGCACCCGCTGCCGCTGCGGCTGCGCCCGGACGGCACGGTGAGCCCCGCGGCCCAGCCGCAGCCGCTGCTCGGCGTCATGGACGACCTCGAACTGACCGAGGAGCGGCTCGAGTTGGCCCCGGGCGACGTGCTGCTCTGCGTCACCGACGGCGTCACCGAGCGCCGCGAGGGCACCCGGATGCTGGGCGACGACGGCCTGGCCGAGGTGCTGGCGGGCTGCACCGGCCTGACCGCGGGCGCGGTCGCCGCCAGGGTGGAGCGTGCGGTGGAACGCTTCGCCGCGGAACCGCCCTCCGACGACATGGCGATCCTCGCACTGCGCATCCCCGCACAGCCTTGAGGCCGCCGTACCACGTGATCGCACACGAAGAACGACTGGTCAATAACTGTATGATTACACTGCGTTGACTAATCGTCACTGACGGGTACGGAACAACCATCGGTTCCTGCTTGACCAGTGAAAGGAGGCCCCCGTGAGCAACGAAGCCGCGGTGGCCAGCCCCCGTTCCCCCCTCGGATCCGCAGCGGCGCCGCTGGGCTACCTCGCCCTCGGCCTGACCCTGCTCGCCTTCGGTCTGCTCTCCACCGGCGCGATCCACGGCACCTCCGCCGGCGAGGCCAAGAGCCTGGCCTTCCTGCTCGGCGGCGTCGCCCTGTTCGTCACCGGCCTGCTGGAGTTCCGCGGCGGCAGCGCCGCCACCGGCACGGCCTTCGCCGGCCTCGGCGCGCTGTGGGCGGTCTGGTCGCAGGCGGGCAGTTGGTCCGCCAACGGCGCCGGACTCTTCCTGCTCCTCTGGGCCCTGCTCGCCCTCAGCCTGACGCTGACGCACTGGGGCGGCGGCCTCTTCGTCCGCGGCGTCTACGCCCTGTTCACCGTGGCGCTGGTGCTGGACGCGATCGGCGCCTTCGCCGGCAACGGCGACCTGGCCAAGGTGGGCGGCTGGCTGACCGCCGTGGCCGGCCTGCTGGCCTGGTACACGGCCACCTCCGCGCTCAGCGGCGGCGCCTGGGGCCGCGTCTCGCTCCCGGTCCGCTGAGCCGGTACGGCACCGGCAACTCCCCTGGCCCCC
>NZ_JBHSQJ010000073.1:28981-35249 GCF_042658505.1 Streptacidiphilus monticola
GGGCCAGGGCGTCACCGCTCGGCGCCGACCTCCGCGGGCGACTGCTCGGGCAGTTCCTCCCGCGGCTGCGGGGCCCGCACCCGCGCCCGGATACGGGACGCCCCCGCCTGGACCGCGTACGAGGCGCCCAGCAGGACCAGCGCGGCGACCCCGTCCAGCCAGAAGTGGTTCGCGGTCACCACGACGACCAACACCGTCAGCACCGGATGCAGCACCGCGAGCCAGCGCCAGCGGCTGCGGCCGGCGCGCACCACCGCCACCGCGACCAGCACGCACCAGGCCACGTGCACCGAGGGCATCGCCGAGTAGGCGTCCGCCTGCACTCCGCCGATCGTCGTCCCGTAGACGGACTGGCCGTACTGGACCGCCGTGTCCGCCATGCCCGCCGCCGGGAGCAGCCGGGGCGGGGCGACCGGGACCAGCTGGACCGCCAGCGAGGACGCGGTCACCAGCACCAGCGTCATCCGCGCCCACGGGTAGTACTGACGATGCCTCAGGAACAGCCAGACCAACAGCGCGATGACCGCCCCGAAGTGCATCGTCGCGTAGTAGTAGTTGGCCCCCTGCACCAGCCACGGGTGCGGCAGCACCCAGTGCTGCAGGGTGCGTTCGCTGGGGAGGCCCAGGCTGCGCTCGGTGTCCCAGACCCACTGGGCGCGGCCGGTCGCGTCCTCCGAGCCCATCACCGAGAGCGTCCCGGCGAACTGCCAGACCGAGAACAGCGCCAGCACCGTGCCGATCTCGCGCAGCACCAGGCCCGCCGACTCGCGGCCGGTACGGCGGACCGCCGCGCCGGAGGCCAGCGCCACCGCCGCGACCGCGCCCGCGGTCTGCCACGACATCGTCAGGTTCTGCATCTGCGCCGTTCTCCGACATCCGGCCCAGGGGCCACCGCACCAGTTGGTGCCGACACCGTAGTGCCCGGCCGCTACCCGCGCACGCGCGGGGTGGTCGACGCGGCCGGTGTCGCCGCAGGCAGCAGCCGGTAGGCGAGCAGACCGGCGAGCAGGGCCCAGAAGGGAGCGCCGATGCCGAAGGCGGAGATCCCCGACGCGGTCACGGCGAAGGTCAGCACGGCCGCCTCCCGGTGCTCGGGGGCGCCGAGGGCGGAGGCCAGCGCCGAGCCGAGCGTCGGCAGCAGGGCCAGCCCGGCGGCCGCCTCGACCAGCAGCGGCGGGGCGCTGGTGAGCAGGGCGGCGGCGAGTCCGGCCGACAGGCCGAGCACGACGTAGAGGCCGCCGGCGGTGACGGAGGCGACCCAGCGCCGCTTCGGATCCGGCCCCGCGTCGGGTCCGGCCGCGAGCGCGGCGCTGATCGCGGCGAGGTTGACCGCGAAGCCGCCCCCGAGTGCCCCGGCGGTGCTGACCAGCCCGGCGCCGGTCAACGCGGCCCGCACCGGCGGCTCGTAGCCGAAATGCCGGAGCACGGCGATGCCCGGGATGTTCTGCGAGGCCATCGTGATCACGTAGAGCGGAAGCGCGATGCCGACCAGCGCGGCCAGGCTGAACCCGGGCGCGGTGACGGTGACCGTCGGCAGCAGGCCCAGCGCGGGGCCGCCCTGGCGTACGGGGTGGACCAGCACCACCACGACGGCGGTCGCTACCGCCCCCGGTGTCGCCCAGCGGCGCGCGTACCGGGTGAGCACGGCCCAGACGCCGATCACCGGCAGGGCGAGCGCGGGCAGCTTCACGGCGGCCTGCACCGGCGCCAGGCACAGCGGCAGGATCACCCCCGCGAGCAGCGCGGTCGCGAGCGGAGCGGGAATCGCGGTCACCAACTCCCGCAGCCGGGACCAGAGTCCGGTCAGCGTGAGCAACAGGCCGCAGACGAGGAAGGCCCCCACGGCGTAGCGGTATCCGCCCGCGGGTACGCCGGACGCGACGAGGAGCGCCGCCCCGGGCGTGGACCAGGCGATGCTGACGGGCTGGCGGTGGCGCAGCCCGAGCCAGATCGCGAGGGCGCCCATGCCGACGCTGAGCAGCAGCAGACCGGACACGGCTTGCGCGCCACTCGCACCGACGGACCGCAGACCGGCGAGGACGAGTACGAAGGAGCTGCTGAATCCCACCAGGGCGGTGACCACCCCGGCGAGCACCGGCTGGGCGAGGCTGCCGCGCTCGGCCGTTCGTTCCACTCGCTCTGGACGCACCCGCTCTCGTTCCATATACGGAACAGTAGCGCGTGGGCGATACTCAGCCAATGGAGTTCTCCCGCCCCTGGACCGCCGCCGCTGCCGCCGAGACCGGCCGCCGGGTCCGGCGGCTGCGCACCGAACGCGGACTCAGCCTCTCCGAGCTGGCCCGTCGCGCGGGCATCGGCAAGGCGACGCTCTCCGGCCTGGAGACGGGCACCCGCAACCCGACCGCGGAGACCCTGTACGCCCTCGCCGGCCAACTCGGCGTCCCGCTGGCCGCGTTCCTGCCCCCGCCGTCCGCAGAGGCGCCCGAGGTGGAGGGCACGGCGGTGACCGCGCGCCTGCTGGAGCGCTTCGAGGACGGCGGCGTCAGCACGGAGCTGTACCGCTTGGAGATCCGCCCCGGTGTCCGCCAGATCTCACCCGCGCACGGACCCCGCGTGACCGAGCACCTGACGGTCTTTCAGGGGGTGGCCCTGGTCGGCCCGCCCAGCGCGCCGCTCACGCTGCGCGCGGGCGAACACGGGTCGTTCCGGTCGGATGTCCCCCACACCTACGCTGCGCTGGGCGAGGTCGCGGTCCACGCCACCCTGCTGATCCGCCATCCACTCTGACCTCGGCCGTCCGGTGCGCAAGGTGCCGCCGGCCCGCGCGCGGCGGGCGCAGGCACGGGCGCCCCGTGGCGCCTGCGCGGGCACGTCCCGGGGGGTGCCGGCGCGGGCACATCCCGGGGGGTGCCGACGCGAGTACGCCCCGGGGTGCCGACGCGGGCACGTCCCATGGGTACCGACGCGGGCACGTCCCATGGGTACCGACGCGAGCACATCCCGCGGGGTGCCGACGCGAGTACGCCCCGGGGGGCACCGGCGCGGGCACATCCCGCGGGGTGCCGACGCGAGTACGCCCCGGGGGGCACCGGCGCGAGTACGTTCCGTCCTCTGCCGCGAGTTGCCCGGAAGCAGTACGCGGCGGCCACGTCTGCAACGGCATTCACCGTGGGCCGAGGCTGAGGTTCGTGCTGCTCGCTCCGCTCGCTGAAACGACGCAACGACAAGGACGGCGCCGGGCGTGGGCCAGCCGCCGCGGCCGGGTGCCGCGAGGCGCTCACCCGGCCGGGCCCCGGGCGGTGAGCATGCATGACCGCCGGGCGGTTCAGCGACGCCGGCGCCGGTACTCCCTCCAACCCGCCACAGGCGTCCTGCCGTTGAGCCTGCCTCCGCGACGGGTCTTGGGCGGCGCGCGGCCCGAGCGCTTCGCAGGTCCGGGGCTTGGGCTCACTGGCGGCTCAGCGACAGCCGCATCCGAATCCCCTCCAACCCGCCACATCGGTAGCCCTTCAGAAATCGGATCCGCCGCAGGTCAACCGATGGCCCGTCGTCAGACCAATGCCGGGGCCCATTCCGAAGAAGCGCATCCGCCCAGCGTCGGCCGACGCACGGGCGCCCAAACGAGCGCGGCGAGCAGGCAGACCTCTGTGGCGGTTTGGCGACAGTCAGGCCGATACCCCCTCCAACCCGCCACACGCCCTGGGGCCTCTCCGAATCGGCGTCCGCCTCGCGAGGCAACCCCCAAGGGGCCGCCCGCGCCCGCGCCACGACTCGCCGCTCCCTCGCGCCGCCGCCCGCCGCTCCCCTTCGCGGTTGCGTGGTCGGGCGAGCGGACGCGAGCAGCACGGCCAGTCAGATCGCGTCACCCTCAATGCCGTTGCAGGCGTCCCGCGCCCGTCCTCAACCCGCGCCCTCCGCCGCCGTCCCCGGGCCCGGCGGCAGGTGAACCGTCATGACGAGGTCGCAACTCTCCTCCCCCGCTCCGCGATAGGCATGCGCGACATCGCCGTTGAACGTCGCGGTCTGCCCCGCCCCCACCTCGTACTCTGCACCATCAACGACCAGGACCATCCGGCCCGACGTCACACTGACGGTCTCCACCACGCCCCCCTGGTGCGGGTGGCTCGGGTACTCCTCCTCGGGCTCCAGCCGCCACCGCCAGACCTCGACAGGGGCGGGGCCCGATGTCGTCAGCATGAGCCGGGCCTCACTGCCCCGTGCGCCGGTCCACAACGGGGCGACGGCTTCCGTGGACACGACGCGAACCCTCCCCTCGGACGGCCCCTGCATCAGTGCGGACACCGAGATCCCCAGCGTGTCCGCGAGGCGGACCAGCGTGGCCAGGTTCGGGTTGCCCTGGGCCTTCTCCAGCCCCACCAGGGCGCCCTTGCTGACCTGCGCCCGCCGACTGAGCTCCTCCAGGGACAACCCCGCACGGGTCCGTGCCGCCCGGACGTTGTACGCCACCGTCCGCAGGGCGGCCGCCGTCTCGGTCACCTGATCACTTCCTCACCAACGGGCCAGTCCGATGAACCGAGAGGTCGATCCGTTGGCCTCACCGGTCGATCCGTTGTACGTTGTGGTCGTTCCACTGAATGGTAAGGGATCCACTGGTGCTCGCTCTGCTGCTCGCCCTGGGAAGCTCACTCGCCTACGGCTGTGCCGACTTCTTCGGCGGCCTCGGTGCCCGGAAAGCGCACGTCCTGCGCACCGTGCTCATCGCCGCCCCGGCCAGCCTCGCCGTCGAGGTACTGCTCTGGCCGCTGCTCGGCGCGAGCTTCAGCGCAGGAGCGGTCGTCTGGGGCGCGGCGTCCGGCGTCGCCTCGGCTGCGGCCTTCGCCCTGCTCTACCGGACTCTGGCGATCGGCCCGATGAACGTCCTGTCCCCCGTCACAGCGCTGGTGTCCGCAGCGCTCCCGGTCGCCGTCGGACTGCTGCAGGGCGAACACCTCGGTGCGGCAGGGCTGGTGGGGCTGCCCCTCGCTCTGGTCGCCGTGGTCCTCGTCAGCGCGGGCGACGGCGGTGGGGCCGGCAGGCCCTCGCGGATCGCCCTGCTGCTGGCCTTCGGCGCAGGCGGCGCCATCGCGCTGCAGCTGATCTTCCTGCACCAGGCCCCGCACGAAAGCGGGGTCGCTCCGCTCATCGTCGGACGCGCCGTCTCGTCGGCCGTCACCCTGGCCGCCGCCGGGCTGCTGCGCCGACACCTGGGCCCGGAGCGGCCCGCCTACGGCCTGTCCGCGGCGGCCGGGGTGCTGGACTCGGTGGCCAACCTGCTCTTCCTCCTCGCCGTCCGCAGCGGAGACCTCACCGTCGTCGCCGTGATCACCGCCCTCTACCCCGCGGGAACCGTACTGCTCGCCCGCGCCGTACTCGCCGAACGCATCCACCGCGGCCAACTCGTCGGCCTGGGCACGGCCGCGGTCGCGGTCAGCCTGCTCGCCCTCGCCTGAGAACGCCAAGACTCGCACTTGCCACCTACTCACCGAACGGACAACCGCCCATGCCCCACTTCCGACTCGACCGAGTCGTGGCCGACGCCTTCCCTGACACGCTCATCGCCGTCGTCACCGCCTCCGGCCTCCGCGGCCATGAGCCCTGGCCTCAAACCGGCCGTGCACTGGAGGAGTTGGAACGGCAACTTGCCGAGGGCACATGGCAGCCGGCCGACGAGACCGACCCGCGTATCGCGGCCTGGCACACCGCCTACCGCTCCTGGGGCACCAACCCCCGCCGTATCCGCCCCAGCGTGGACGCCCTCGGCCGCCGCCTGGCCAAGAGGGGAAGCCTGCCCCGAATCAACCCTGCGGTCGACTCCTACAACGCGGCGTCGGTGAGAAACGGACTGCCGGCCGGCGCCTTCGACCTTGACCAGGTGGTGGGCGACATCCGCATCCACCGCGCCGTCGGCACCGAGTCCTTCATCCCACTCGGAGAGCCCGACACCGTCGAGCGCCCGGCACCCGGCGAAGTCGTCTACACGGACAACGCCGGAGTCCTGACCCGCCAGTGGAACCACCGCGACGCCCACCGCACCCGGGTGACGGAGGACTCGACGCAGGTGGCCTTCGTCCTCGAAACCCTGCATGCCACACGCGACGGCCACTTCCTCAAGGCAGCCGCAGACGAATTGCAGGAACTGCTCGTGCCGCACGCCGACTCTGTCGCCACCCGCTACGTCGGTGGCGCGGACGACAGATTTGCCATCGAGATCTGACCGGCCCCGGACATGCCTGTGGCCCCCTGACATATCGTCAGGGGGCCACAGTGCAATGATTGTTCGGCGGCGTCCTACTCTCCCACAGGGTCC
>NZ_JBHSQJ010000074.1:0-50274 GCF_042658505.1 Streptacidiphilus monticola
CCCCACCCGTCCGAAAGCCGCCCACCTGCGGCAACGGCCACCCGGCCCACCGCGGCCGGGGTCCGCTACGCGGTCCACCCACAGCGCCCCCTTGGGGGCACAGGCCACCAGCCGAAAGCCGCGCGCCTGTGGCCAGCGCCCCGGCGGCGCGCAGCGCCTTCCGCCGGAGCGGCCACCCGGCCCACGCCGACCGACCGTCCGCTACGCGGTCCACCCACAGCGCCCCCTTGCAGGACACAGGCCACCGGCCGGAAGCCCGAAAGCCGCGCGCCTGTGGCCAGCGCCCCGGCGGCGCGCAGCGCCTTCCGCCGGAGCGGCCACCACGGCAACAGGGGCTGCCGGCCTGAACGGCCGCTGACGCGCGCGCCCTGGCGGGCTCCGCGCTCCTCGGGTCAGTGGGGCTCCTGCTGAGCCTCCAGCCGCCGCTCCAGCCGTGTCGTGTCCGCCGCCGTCCAGCCGGGCGGTTGGGAGACCGCGGCCCAGGCGGCCACCGGGAGGGTGCCGAAGCGGTGGCCGTAGCCGACCGGGACGCCGTCCGCGCCGGCCAGGTCGCAGGTGACCTGCCAGAAGGTGACCAGCGGATACCACTGCATGTCCGGGGACACGTCCGGGGCCCGGGGCCGGTCCAGCCACGCGGGCGAGGAGCCGAGCAGGTCCGGCGACCACCAGGTCACCGGGTCGGACCCGTTCTGCAGGTAGACGATCCGCGGCGAGGGCCAGGGCGCGGGCGGCGACTGGAGGTCGGGGGCGCGCCGGGCGAACCGGACCGAGCGGCCGTCCTGGTAGACGGGGAGCCACAGTTGACTTCCGGGGTCGCGGTCCCGGCCGATCTGCTCCCACATGGGGTTCTGCAGCGTCGGTCCGACCAGCAGCGCGCCGTCGCTGCGCGCGACCATCTCGGAGAGCTTGCCGTCGAAGGCCTTCTCGGAAGCGAAGGACCCCAGGCTCTCGCCGGAGACGTACAGCTTCGGCCGCTGGGCGGCCGGCAGCGTGGACCAGTGCGCGTACACGGCGTCGAACAGGGACCGCCCGGCGTCGGCGGCCTCGCTCTCGGTGAGGAAGGAGATCCAACTGGGCAGGTACGAGTACTGGACGGTGACCAGCGCGCTGTCGCCGCCGTACATGTACTCCAGCGGCTTGGCCAGGTTCTCGTTGACCCAGCCGCTGCCGGTGGTCCCGAAGACGACCAGCACCTTGCGCCGGAAGGCGCCGGTGCGTTCCAGCTCCCGCACGGCGAGCTCGGCGCGCTCGTGCAGCGTGGGCGCGGACTTCAGGCCGACGTAGACCCGGATCGGGTCCATCGCCGGCCGACCGGTGAACGCGGCGATGTCCGCCTTCGTAGAGGCCCGTCCGACGAAGTCCCGGCCCTTGGAGCCGAGGCTCGGCCAGGTCTCCAGCGAGGAGGGGCTGCCGGACAGCGTGGGCAGCACCGGACGGACGATCCCCGCCGTCGTCGAGGAGTTGGCCAGCGAGGCGCTGCTCTCCGCGACGGCGAGCAGCCCGCGCAGCAGGAAGCCCTGGACGATGCCGACGACCACCACGGTCACCAGCGCCGCCGCCCCGGCCAGTGCGACCTGACGGGGGATCACCCGCTCCAACAGCCGTGCCAGCGCGCGCGTCCCGAGCCGCAACGCCCGGGCGAGCAGGACGATCAGCGCGCTCAGCACCAGTGCCACGAAGGGCACGAGCAGCCACTGCCACCAGGGGATCCGCGGATCCATCCCGACCGCCCGCCGCATGTCCCCCTGCCAGGTGACGCTGCGCGCGGTGACGGCGACGACGCCGGCCGTCCCGAGGACCGCCAGGGCCAGCCGGCCGATCCGCACCAGGCGCTCCCCGGGGCGCAGGCCGCAGCGGCGGGCCGCGCAGCCCAGGAAGGCGCCAACGCCGTATCCCGCGGCCGCGGTCACCCCGGCGGCCACGGCCTGCAGGGCCCAGGTCCGGGGCACCAGCGACGGGGTGAACGAGAGGCAGTAGAACGCCACGGCGAAGAGCACGCCGGTCCAGCCGGGCCATCGCCGCACCACCCGCGGTCGCGGCGCTCGCTGTGGCGACGCGGCTGGTGGCGCGGGTGGGGGTGCGGGTGGGGGTGCTGACGGTCCCGCCGTCGGATCCCCACCGGAGTCCGCCATCGCGCCTCCCAGTCCGCGCCCACGGGTTCTCGGGCCCGCCCCTGTCAGAACGCTAGACCGGATCCTGCTCGGCGGCGCGCGCGGCACACCGTGCCCGGGGTGGCCGTCACACGGGTGCGGGGAGGCGGACGCGGGCCGACCATGGCCCGTGGGAGCCGCAGCCGACGCCCGGAAGGAGCCGCATGGTCCGCAGGCCCGGGCGTCCGCCGCGCATCGGCGCCGCCACCGCCACCGTGCTCACGGTGGCGGTGCTGGTCCTGACGAACCTGCTGAACAACCGCTGGCTGCACGGCTGGGGGCTGGTCGTCTCCCCCGTCGTCACCCTCCTGCTGCTGGGGCTGTGGCGCTGGTCCGGCGGCAGTTGGGCCGGGGTGGGCCTGGGGCCGGGCACGTGGGCGCGAGGCCTGCGCTGGGCGGGTGCCCTGATCGGGCTGGTCGCGCTCGTCTACCTGGTCGGCGCGCTCGTCCCGGTCACCCGTGACCTCTTCGCCGACCAGCGCACCAGCGTGCTGAGCGGCGGTCAGATCGCCTACCGCGTGCTGGTCGAGGTCCCGTTCGGCACCGTGCTGCTCGAGGAGACCGCGTTCCGCGGCGTCCTGTACGGGCTGATCCGCCGCCTGCGGGGGACGGTCGCGGCGACGGTCGGCTCCTCGCTGCTGTTCGGGCTCTGGCACATCCTGCCGTCCCTGCATCTGGCCAGCGACAAACCGGCGTTGACCTCGCTGCTGGGCAACTCCGTGGCCGCCGCCGCCGTCGCGGACGCCGGTGCCGTGCTGTTCACCGCGGCGTCCGGCGTGCTCTTCTGCGAACTGCGCCGCCGCAGCGGGAGCCTGCTCGCGCCGATGGGCCTGCACTGGGCCACCAACGCCCTGGGCTACCTCGCCGCGTTCCTGCTGCGCTGAGGCCCGCGGGCAGCGACTGCGGGCCGCGCCCGGATCGGCCCGGGCTTATGGTGAAGGCGGCGGACAGGTTCCCGCCGCGACGCGGACCGCGTGCGCGGCACGGAGGAGCAGCCATGAAGATGCCTTCGCCCCGTCTCCGCTCGACCTCCCTCGCGCTCGGCGCGGCGCTCGGCCTCGCCACGGCGGCAGGGTGCACCTCGGGCTCCGGTAGCTCCTCCTCGGCCTCGGGCTCGCCCGCGGCGGGTGGGAACGGGGACCTGCAGGCGGCCTACGTGCGGACGGTGGACGCGGTGCTCCCCTCGGTCGTCTCCATCGCCGCCGGGTCGAGCACCGGTTCCGGCGTGGTCTACGACAGCCGGGGCGACATCGTCACCAACGCGCATGTCATCGGCACCGCACGGGAGTTCACGGTCACCCTGGCCACCAGCGGGCAGCCGCTCAAGGCCGGCCTGGTGGCCAGCTACCCGCTGGGCGACCTGGCCGTCATCCGGCTGACCGCGCCGCCCGCAGACCTCAAGGCCGCCACGTTCGCCGACAGCGCGAAGGTGACGGTCGGTCAGGTCGTCCTGGCGATGGGCAATCCACTGGGCCTGCACAGCAGCGTCACCCAGGGCATCGTCTCGGCCGTCGGCCGCACGGTCTCCGAGCCCCGGAGCGCACAGGCCCCTGAGGGCCTGCTGATCCCGGACATGGTCCAGACGAGCGCCGCGATCAACCCGGGCAACAGCGGCGGGGCGCTGGTCAACCTGGCGCACGAGATCGTCGGCATCAACACCCTTGCCGCCACGGACCCGAGCCAGGGCGGCTCGCTGGCGCAGGGCATCGGCTTCGCCATCCCCGCCTCGTCGGTGACCCGCCTCGCCGACCAGATGATCAAGAACGGCCGCGTGGTGGACTCGGGCCGCGCCTCCCTCGGCGTCTCCACCCGCACTGTGGTCGCCGCCGACGGCACGCCGCACGGCGCCGTGATAGCGGCCGTGACGCCGGGCGGCCCGGGGGCCAAGGCCGGCCTCAAGGTCTCCGACGTGATCACCGGCATCGACGGAACCGCCGTGAACAGCTCCGAGACGCTGGCCCGGGCACTGACGACCCATCAGCCAGGCGACCAGGCCACGGTCACCTACGTGCGCGACGGCGCCACGTCATCCGTTCGGCTCACGCTGGCCTCGCTCTGAGCCCGGCGCTTCCACGGGCGGAAGACGAAACCGATCGGTTTCGATTCTCGGTGGTTCGCGTTACCCTCGCCGCATGAGCACGGACGCGAAGGCAAGCCCCCGGGAGCGGCTGCTGGAAGCAGCGGCGACGCTCACCTACCGCAACGGTGTCGGCATCGGCATCGAGGCGCTGTGCAAGGCGGCGGGGGTGTCGAAGCGCTCCATGTACCAGCTGTTCGAGAGCAAGGACGACCTGCTGGCGGCGAGCCTGGAGCAGCGCGCCGCCGCCTACGCGGCGGACCTGCTGCCTGCGCCGGACGACGGCCGCACACCGCGCGAGCGGATCCTCCACGTCTTCGAGCAGGTGGAACGGCAGGCAGGCGCGCCGGAGTTCCGCGGCTGCCCCTATCTGGCCGTCCAGATCGAGCTCAAGGATCAGCAACACCCGGCGAGCCGGGTGGCCCATCAGGTCAAGGGCGCCCTGACGGACTTCTTCCGCGCCGAGGCCGAACGGGGCGAAGCCGACGACCCCGACCTGCTGGCCCGGCAGCTCAGTCTGGTGTTCGACGGCGCCAGCGCGCGGGCGGGCATCGGCGCGGACTCCCTCACCGGGCTCGCCGCCCCGACGGTGAACCTGCTCCTCGACGCCGCCGGGGTGCGCTGACCGCCGCGCAGGGGCGCTGCCTCCCGCCAGGGCCTTGTCCGGCGGCGCCGCGGGTCACCCGACGTGCGCGGCGATGATCCGCGCGCACGTCATCGCCTCCGCGTGCGTGCTGTCCACCTCCAGGTCGTAGGTCACGCCCTGGTGGACCAGGTCCGCCTGGGCGGCGGCCATGCCGACGGTCCGGTCGCCGCGAGCGATCTCGCGGCCTGCGGCCACCTCGGCGTCGCAGCGGACGCCGACCCACAGCACCCGCAGTCCGTCCAATGCCTTCTGCCACCGCTGCTGCGAGTACGCCCCGCCGAGGAAGACCTCGTCGACGACGACCCGGGCGCCCGCACGGGCCATCTCGGCGACCCCCGCGATCCAGGCCGCCTCCAGCGCCCGGAACTCGGGACCGACGGTCACCTCCCCGTCCGGCGCGAACCCGATCCCGCCGTCCGACGCCTGCATCGACGCGGGCATCGCGTCGACCAGGGTGTCCGCCCCGAGGGCCAGCCACGGATCCGGCAGCACGGCCTGCAGACAGCGGATGATCCCGGACTTCCCCGAACTGGAACCGCCGTTGACCACGATCACCTGAGTCGCCATCAGCTCACCGTAGCGGCCACCGAGTCACGGCCCGCCAGCATTTTCCGCAGCCCGGCCAAGAGGCGCGCCACTGCGCTTGCCCTCAGGAAACCGATCGGTTTAGGGTGGCGGTAAACCGATCGGTTTCCCAACTGCGGAGGCAGTCATGACAGCAATCAAGGGCGCCACCGTCCTCGTCACCGGCGGCGGCCGCGGCATCGGCAAGCAGCTCGTGGAGGAGCTGCACCGGCGCGGTGCGGCCAAGGTCTACGCGACGGCCCGCGACCCGCGGACGGTGACGCACCCCGACGCCGTGCCGCTCGCCCTGGAGGTCACCGACCCCGCCTCGGTGGCCGCCGCCGCCGAGCGGGCCCAGGACGTCACCGTCCTGATCAACAACGCCGGCGCCTCCGTGGGCGCCTCCTACCTCGACAGCCCCATGGACGAGGTCCGCCGGGACCTGGAGACCAACTTCTACGGGCCGCTGCTGGTCACCCGCGCCTTCGTGCCGATCATCGAACGCAACGGCGGCGGCCACATCCTCAACGTCCACTCCGCCCTGTCCTGGCTGGCCGACGGCACCTCCTACAGCGCGTCCAAGGCCGCCCTGTGGTCCCAGACCAACTCCCTGCGCCTGCAGTTGCGGCCCCGCGGCATCGCGGTGACCGGGCTGCACGTGGCCTACGTGGACACCGACATGACGTCAGGCATCGACGCCCCCAAGGCCGACCCGCGCGAGGTGGCCGTCGCCGCCCTCGACGGCATCGAGACGGGGGCGGCCGAGGTGCTCGCCGACGACACCAGCCGCTGGATCAAGTCGCGGCTGGCCGCCGAACTGGAGGCGCTGTACCCGCAGTTGAACCAGTGACGCCCGGTCCGACCCCCGCGCGCCGCAGGGGGTGGCCAAAGTTACCTGTCCGACGTATTTTTTACTCATGCAGGTAAGCGAAGGCCGCTCCCGCTCGGTGGCGGGAACCGCGCGGCGCGCGCAGATCATCGCGGCGACCATCGAGACCATCGCCGAACTCGGTTACGCCCAGGCCTCGTTCGCCCGGATCGCGGAGCGGGCCGGGCTCAGCAGCACCCGGCTCATCTCGTACCACTTCGCCGGCAAGGACGAGCTGATCCAAGCCGTGATCGCGCAGGTGTACGGGGAACTCGGAGCCGCCATGGCGACCCGCATGCGCGAGGCCACGGACCCGCCGGGCGCGCTGGCCGCCTACATCCGCGGTGTGGTCGCCTTCATCGCGACCCACCGCGCCCAGATGGACGCCCTGATGTCCGTCTTCCTCGGCTACGGGGCCGACGACGGGGGCAAGGGCACGGAGAACAGGCAGGAAGAGAGCTTCCACGCCCACGACGCGCTCGCCCCGCTCCAGGAGATCCTGGAAGCCGGGCAGCGCGGCGGCGACTTCCGCGCCTTCGACAGCTTCGTCATGGCGGCGACGATCCAACGGTCCCTCGACGGCCTGCCGTTCCTGCTCCGCTCCGCCCCGGACCTGGACCTCGACGCCTACGCCGAGGAACTGGTCACGATCTTCTCCCTGGCGACCGCCGCAGCCGGGGGGCGATGAGGTGAGAGCACGCCAGATCGTGCGCGTCGCCTGCGACTTCGTCGTCCCGACCGCCCTCTTCTACGTCCTGCGGGCGCTCGGCGTCGGGCTCTACCTGACGCTGGTGGTCACCGCCGTGCTGCCGGCCGGCTTCGCGGTGGTGCGCTGGCTGCGCTCGCGCGAGAAGGACGGGCTGGCGCTCTACATGCTCACCATGCTGGTGCTCAGCGCGCTCGTCTCCCTGGTCAGCGGCAGCCCTCGGTTCCTGCTCGCCCGGGAGGCCCTGCTGACCGGGGTCACCGGCGTGTGGTTCATCGCCTCCGTCCGGGCGGCACGGCCGCTCGCCTTCCACTACACCCGGCCCATGCTGGAAGGCCGCCGCCGCCTCGCCGACATCCCGGGCGACTGGGACCAGCTGTGGGAACGGCTGCCCCGGTTCCGGCGCATCTGGCGGACCGGCAGCGTGTTGTGGGGCGTGGCCCTCCTCGCGGACTCCGTGGCGCGGGTCGTCATGGCCTACACCCTCCCCGTCGACACCGTCCCCGCCCTCGGGACGGCCCTGTACGCGGGCACGTCGGTGGTCCTGATCGTCGTCACCAACGTCTACTACATCGCCACCGGGCTGTACGACAGCCGCTCCCGCCTCTACCATCCGCTGCGCGCAGGGCAGTTGGCCCCGCCGCAGGGGATGCCTGCGGAGGAGAGCGGCACCGCCTGAGCCGCTGCCACCGGCCGACGGCGGTCGGCTCCACCGCCCGGAGTGGGCATCCGCCCCCGCCCGCCGGCCGACCAGGCGGCTGTCCGGTGCGGCGGTGACGGTGCGTCAGTAGTCCGAGGATGCTCCGCCTGCCCGCAACTGCCCCGGCCGCTGCCGCGCGCCGCAGCGACGATCGGGCGTCGAGGCCGAACAATGGCGGTGCCGCCTCGTCAGCTCGACGGAGACTCGCTCGCAACCTGGTCTCGCTCACAACCTGGTAGGTGATCGTGGGCCGGTTCGGGGCAGGCGGACTTTCGCGACGATCGCCTGACAGAGGGGAGCGGGGATGTTTCTGGTGCATCCGAGGGTGCTGGCCGAGCTGGTCGAACGGTACGAGTGCCTGACCGCGGCCGGTACCGCGCCCGACGAGGAGCGTGCACGGCGGGTGGAGGACACCGTCTACACGCTGTGCGTCGCCACCGGGACGCGCGACATCGCGGACGCCCTCAGCGTGGCCCGGGCCCGCCTGCAGGAGACGCCGGCCACGGACTCCCCGCTGTCCCCCATGGACGTGGTCAACTCCCCCGGCCGTCCCACCCGGCGCGAGACGCTCGCGCTCGGCTGAGCACCCCCGGGAGGGCGGGCCGGTGCCCGCCCTCCCCTCTCGCACGCTCGCGCTACAGCACCGGCTTTCCGCCCGTGACCGCGACGCGCGCTCCGGAGACGTAGCTCGCCTCGTCGCCCGCGAGCAGCACGTAGACCGGCGCGACCTCGGCGGGCTGGCCGGGGCGGCCCAGCGGGGTGTTGGCGCCGAACTCCTCGACGTGCTCGGGGGGCATCGTCGAGGGGATGAGCGGGGTCCAGATCGGGCCGGGGGCAACGCTGTTGGCACGGATGCCGCGCTCGGCCAGCATCTGGGCCAGGCTCGCGGTCATGTTCGCGATCGCGGCCTTCGTCGCCGCGTACGGCAGCAGCGTGGGGCGCGGCATGTCGGAGTTCACCGAGGAGCTGGCGATGATCGAGCTCCCGGACGGCATGTGCGGAACGGCCGCCTTGCACAGGTGGAACAGGGCGCTGAGGTTGACCGCGAGCGTGCGGTCCCACTCCTCGTCGGGGATCTCCTCCAGCGAGGTGCGGGTCATCTGCACCGCGGCGTTGCTGACCAGCACGTCGATCCTGCCGAACTCGCCGACGGCCCGCTCCACCACGGCGCGGCAGTGGGCGGGGTCGGCCAGGTCGCCGGGGACCAGGACGGCGCGGCGGCCGGCCTGCTTCACCCAGTGGGCGGTGTCCTGGGCGTCGTCGTGCTCGTCCAGGTAGGAGATGAGAACGTCGGCACCCTCGCGGGCGAAGGCGATGGCCACGGCCTTGCCGATGCCGCTGTCGGCTCCGGTGATCACCACGGCCTTGCCGGACAGCCGTCCGGAGCCGCGGTAGCTCTCCTCGCCGTGGTCGGGCCTGGGCTCCATCCGGGACTCGACGCCGGGCGGCTCCTGCTGCTGAGCTGGCTGCGACACGATCATCACTCCAGAAGACGGGGATTCGGGCGGGACCCGCCACTCCCTCCCCCGGCGGGAACGGGCCCCGTGCCTGGGCTCCTTACCGCATCCGCACGAACGAACCGGCCGGCCTCGGGTGCGGACGCCCCGTCACGAGGAATGCCGCGCTCGCGACGGGATAGACGCCCACCCGACCGGCGAGGAGCGTCCGCGCCGGCGCACGACCCCTGCAGAGACGGATGGAGGACCGGCGTGGGACACGGCGGCAACGTCATCGAGGAACTGATGGTGGACCACCGCGAGGTGGAGGAGATGTTCGAGCGGTTCAAGGCCCTGCCGCCCGGCACGCTCCAACGCGGCGAGATCGCACACGAGTTCACGGTCGAGCTCGTGCGGCACTCGGTGGCCGAGGAGATGTACCTGTACCCGGCGGTGCGGAAGCACGTGGACGGCGGCGACACCATCGCGGACCGGGAGATCGCCGACCACGCCGAGGTGGAGAAGCTGCTCAAGCGGCTCGAAGGGCTCGACGCCGCCGACAGCGAGTTCGACGCGGTCGCCGCGCGGCTGATGACCGAGGTGACCTCGCACGTCGCGGACGAGGAGCAGAACCTCTTCCCGGCGCTCGCGGCCGCGTGCACCCCTGCGGACCTGGACGAGTTGGGGGACAAGATCCGCTCCGCCAAGGCCAAGGCGCCGACCCGCCCCCACCCGTCCGCCCCGGACACCCCGCCGCTCAACAAGCTCCTCGCCCCCGGCGCGGGCCTGGTCGACCGCGCCCGCGACCTGCTCGCGGGCCACGGTCACTGACCTGCCCGCCGTGCAGCCGCCCCCGCTGGTGCGGGGGCGGTGACGCATCGTCAGGCCGTGGCCCGGGGTCCCGCGGCGCGGCGCAGCCGGTTGGCGATCGCCAGGCCCAGCCCCTCCTCCGCCGGGACGGACGCGACGATCAGGTCGCACCCCTGCTGGTCCAGCTCGCGCAGGTACCCGTACAGCCCTCGGGCGAAGGCGGCCGCCGACCCGGGAACCGGCACCACCGCATGCGCCTTCACCTCGGCGCCGCCGAACCCGGGCGGCAGGAAGACGCCGACCCGGTGCCCCAGCTCCTGGGCGAGTTCCGCCTCGACGACGACCTTCTCCGGCTCGACGAGGACGACCCGCGCCCGCGGCGCGTAGTGCGATGGATGCTGGCCGGGCACCCGGACCTCGCTGGTCGACGGGACCTCGACCGGCCGGCCCAGCACCGCCTCCAGGTCCTCCCGCGTCACCCCGCCCGGCCGCAGGATGGCGGGGACCTCGCCCGTGGCGTCCACGATGGTCGACTCCACACCGACCTCGCAGGAGCCGCCATCGAGCACGAAGTCGACGGCGTCGCCGAGTTCGGCCCGCACATGGTCGGCCGTGGTCGGGCTCACCGAGCCGAAGCGATTGGCCGACGGAGCCGTGACGCCGCCGCCGAACGCCGACAGCAGCGCGAGCGCCACCGGGTGGTCGGGCACGCGCACGGCCACCGTCTCCAGGCCCCCGGTCGCTTCGAGAGGCACGCGGGGACCGCGACGCAGCACCAGCGTCAGCGGACCCGGCCAGAAGTGCTCGGCCAGCAGCCGGGCCGTTGCGGGCACGTGCCCGACCCAGTCGTCCAGATGCTCCGCACCGCCGATGTGGACGATCAACGGGTGGGACGGCGGACGGCCCTTGACCTGGAAGATGCGCGACACCGCGGCCGGATCCTCTGCGTTCGCGCCCAGCCCGTAGACGGTCTCGGTCGGGAGAGCCACCAGGCCCCCGGCGCGCAGCACGCCGGCGGCCTCCTCGATGTCACTGGTTGTTGCCGTCACGTCGGTCATTTTAGGCGTTGGCCGGGAGCGGGAAGGACCATGATCATCTCCGTTCCCGCGTCGGGCCCCGGAGCCGGCGCGGACGCGCCTGGCCCGCCCGGAACGCGTCGTGCCGCGCGCACGAGCACGTCAGGGCGCGCGGTGCTCCTCACGGTCGCTTCCGGGGAACCGTCGGGCGATCTCCGTCGTGACCGTCTCCCGCAGCCCGTCCGGCGTGAAGCCGAGGCCGCGGAGGATCCCGGCCGCCACGCTCTCCTCGACCCGCATCAGGCCGAGCAGCATGTGCTCCGTGCCGACCCAGTCGTGGCCGAGGTCGAGCCCGGCACGCGACGCCTGCTCGATGGCCTCCTTGCTCTCCGCCCGGAACGGGATGTGACCGCGCAGCGCCTTCCGCCCGCCCGGCGGCATCGCCTGCTCGACCGCGTGGCGGACGCGCTCGGCCGATCCGGCCTTCGCGACCAGAACCTCGTACGCCAGGCCGCGCGGCTCTCCGAGCAGCCCCAGCAGGAGGTGCTCGGTACCGATGGAGTCGTGTTTGTGCGTGCGTGCGGCCTCCTGCGCCAGCACGATGCCGTGCCGGTTCAGGTCCGTGAACCGCTCGAACACGTTGGGCGCGTGGCGCTGCTGCGCGGCCTGCTTGGACACGCCGATGGCCTCGCCGATCTCGCTCCACGACGCGCCGGCCTGCTTCGCCTTGCCGACGTAGTGGCCGACGAGCTGGTCGCCGAGGTCGGACAGGGTCTGGGCACGCAGCTGCGCCTCGCTGATCCGCTCCAGGTGATCGGCGTCAGGGAGTTCCTCGTCGAGACGAGCGATCAGCTCGCTGAGGCTGATGTTGAGTGGGCTCATGCGTCAAGCGTAGATTGACGATTCCCCATCGTCAAGATGAAGTTGACGCCAGCGGCACAGGGGGCCGCACGCCTGACCCGCCGTCAGCTCCCGCGCCGCGCTGGCGAATTGCCCTAGGAGTAGGTCACGTCGTAGCGGTTCGGCCCCGTCTGCGTGAAGTCGAGCTGTCCCTTGAGGCCCTTGAAGCGGCCCGTGCCCCCGGTGACCGCCCCCTCGAAGTGGATCGGGTAGTGCGCTGCGAGACCGGGGCGCGGGGCGGCGGACTCGAAGGCGATGCTTCCGCGGGACCCGCGGACGAAGCGGATGACACCGGAGCAGAACAGCAGGTCCGTGCGGAGCCCCGCGGACTCCTTGTTGCAGAGGTCGTAGACCATCCCCACCTGCGAGGCCGGCCGCCCCGAGGTCACGACGCCGATCCCGCCGAAGCCCTCCGGGTCCCCGGAGAAGTCGAGACGCAGGCTGTGGAACGGCGGCCTTGCCTTGGGCGAGGGAGCGGCCGAGGTCACCCCGGCCAGCGCGGTGGCCGCGAGCGCGGTCAGCGCCCAGGTCTTCTTCGACATCAGAACATGCAGCACTGCATCCTCCCGGAGCCCGCACCGGGCCCGGCGCCCGCGCGTGTCACCAGGAAAGACGACGAATCCCCCAGCGCCCGGGCTTGACCGCGGGTGTCCCGCGCGGATCCCCCTATTGCAGTCAGCCTGCCCCGTCGGCCCGCACCGCGCGCCGGATCACGCAGGAGTACGACCCGAAAGTCGCCCTGCGGCATGTGCCCGCTCCGGCCGGGCGCTGGGACGATGACGGCGTCATGCTCCGTGGCCGTGGATGCGAGGCCGTCCGATGGAACCCGATGACGCAGTGCCCGTCCCCGTCCCGATGCCTGGCGCGGTGCTGCCGTGACCACCGTGGTCCGGGAGACGGACACCGACCGCTGGCGGGAGTTGCTGCCCGCCGGAGGGCGGTTCGTGGCCCTGCCGTCCCGTCAGCAGCCAGTGCTGGTGGCCGGGTTGGACACGCAGGTGCTGGGCTACGTCCGCACCGCGTTGCTCGCGGCCCCGCCCCGCAGCACCGTGCCCGACTGGGCGTTCGGGGCGGCCCGGCAGGCTCTGCGGGTGTCGGCGCTGTGGCGGCTGGCGCCACGGCTGGTCGCGACGGGCGCTCACGCCCCGGACGCGACGCTCGCCCGGCTGGTGGCCGCGCACGGCTCCCGGCTGCTCGTCCTCCGGCACAGCCACGATCCGGACGCCCGTACGCTCCTGCTCCTCTTCGACCCGGGCCGGCGATGGCCGAGCCGGGCGGTGAAGCTCCCCGCAGGGCCCGAAGCGGCGGACCGGGTGCGCGCGGAGGCGAGCCGCCTGCGCACCCTCGGCGCACTGCCCCTCGGCGCCCTGCGCACCACGGTCCCCGAGCTCGTGGCCCAACCCGACCACGGGGGCCTGCCCGCGCTGGTGACGACCGCGCTGCCGGGCACGCCGATGCTGGTCGCCTACCACCGGCTCGGCCACACGTCCCGGCCCACGGCCGTGCGCGCCGACTTCGCCGCCGTGGAAGCGTGGCTCGCCTCGTTCCAGTCCGCCACGTCCTCCGCGACGGGCCCCCTCGATGTCGCGCCCGGGCTGGTCGACACCTTCGAACGACGCTTCAGCGACGACTCCGCCGACGGCCCCTGGCGGATCGAGCAACTCCTCGCGCTGCGACGCCGGTTGCGCCGCCACCGCGCCGCCCGCACCGCCTCCCACGGCGATCTGTGGCCGGGCAACCTGCTCATCGCCCACGGACGCGTCAGCGGGGTCGTGGACTGGGAGCGCCTCGAACCCGTCGGCAGCCCGACGCGGGACCTGGCCCGCTTCCCGGTCAGCTACTCGCACTACCTGGACCGCCACACCCCACCCGGCGCCCCGGTGAAGGGCCATCACGGGCTCATCGCCGGGGACCCGGCAGCCGCCGTCGCCTATGCCCTCGACGGCTCCGGCTGGTACCCGGACCTGGTGCGGGCCCACCTCGCCCGCGGGCTCGCGCGGCTCGGCCTGCCGGCCGCCTGCGGGCGGGACGCGGCCCTGGCCGAGGTCGCGGCGCTCGCCGCCGAGGCGACCGACGACGACTTCGCCCGCCGTCAACTCCGCGTCTTCGACCGGCTGTCCGGCAGGGAACCGCCATGACCCGGACCGCTCCCCGCGCAGGCCCAGGCCCAGGCCCCGGAGGACGGCGGCCGCCGCCGACCCGCCCCCGGCACGAACTCCCAGGAAAGCGGGTGCCGTCATGCGGACAGCAGTGACCGGAGCTGCCGGGTTCATCGGCTCCCATCTGTGCGGCCACCTCCTCGACAGCGGCGACGAGGTGCTCGGCATCGACGCGATGACCGAGTACTACGACCCCCGGCTCAAGGAGCGCAACCTCGCGCGACTGCGTGGGCGCGCAGGCTTCACCTTCGTCCGCGGAGACCTGCTCGCGCTCCCGCTGGAGCTGCTCCTCGCAAGCGCCGACGTCGTCTACCACCTGGCCGGGGAGCCAGGCGTGCGCACGTCCTGGGGCCCGCAGTTCGACGTCTACCTGCGGCGCAACGTGCTGGCGACGCAGCGGCTGCTGGAGGCGGCGCGGTCCAGCCCCCCGCACAAGATCGTTTACGCGTCCAGCTCCTCGGTCTACGGCAACGCGGAGCACTACCCCACCCCCGAGACCGTGCGCCCGCAGCCCGTCTCGCCGTACGGCGTCTCCAAGCTCGCTGGCGAGCACCTGTGCGAGCTCTACCGGACGGCCTTCGCCGTGCCGACCGCCTCGCTGCGCCTGTTCAGCGTCTACGGCCCCCGGCAGCGGCCGGACATGGCGTTCGCCAGGCTCATCGAAGCGGCCCGTACCGGCGCCGCGTTCCCGCTCTACGGCGACGGCCGGCAGACCCGCGACTTCACCTTCGTCCAGGACGTGACGACCGCGATGCGGCAGGCGGCGCTCTCCTCCTGGACCGGGGTGGCGAACGTCGGCGGCGGTGAACAGGTGAGCATGCGTCAGGTGCTCGCGCTCGTCGGCGAGTTCGTCGGGCCGGTGCGCATCGCGTCGCTGCCCGCGCCTCCGGGCGACGCCCGCCACACCGGTGCGGACACCACCGTGGCCCGCGACGCCTTCGGCTACCGTCCGCGCACCGGCATCCGGGCCGGACTCGCCGCCATGGTCGAGGACGCCGTGGCCGAGGACGCCCTGCTCGGCACCCGGACGGGCGCGACCGCCCCGCCGTCCGCCGCACCGGCCGGAACGAGGGTGGCCCGGTGACGGCCCGGCCCTTCGCACCCATCGCCGGATCCGGCCCCACCGACCGGAACGGCCAGATCGGCCGAAGCAGCGGGACCGCCGAGGCGGCGCCCTGGCCCGCCGCCGACTCCACCGCGGGCCGGATCGACGGCCTGCCGCCGCAGCCGGCCCTGCGACGGATCAAGGTCCTCCATGTCATCACCCGCTTCTGGGCCGGGGCCGGCGGGAACACGCTGCTCACCGCCACCGGGATGGACCCCGGCCGCTACGAGGTCTGGGTGGCCGGGGCGCCCGGCGGCGACCTGTGGGAACGAGCCCGGGCCGCCGGCGTCCGCACCGTCGAGATCCCCGGCTTCCGTGCCGTGATCGGCCCGGGCGACGCGCTGGTCCTGTGGCGGCTGGTCCGACTGCTGCGGCGGGAGCGGTTCACGATCGTGCACACCCACTCCGCCAAGGCCGGCTTCCTGGGCCGACTCGCGGCCCGCCTGTGCGGCACCCCGGTCGTCGTCCACACCTTCCACGGGCTGAGCTTCCACGACCGCATGCCGCCGTCGCGCCGCCGGCTCTACCGTCGCCTGGAACGGCTGGCCGGCCGCGGCACGCACGCCTTCATCGCCGTCGCGCCGACGCTGGCGCGCGAGGCCGTCGAGAACCGCCTCGCCCCACCGGGCAGTGTCCAAGTCATCCCGTCGGCCGTCGAGTTGGACGCCATCCCCACCGGCTTCGACCGGGCCGCCCGCGACTCGCTCGGGGTGGCCGCCGACCGGCCGCTGATCGGCACCGTGGGTCGGCTCGACACGCAGAAGGCCCCGCTCGACTTCGTCGCGATGGCCGCCGCGGTCCACGCCCGGCACGGGGAAGTCGCGTTCGTCGTCGTGGGCGACGGCCCGCTGGCCGACGCGGCCCGGGAGTCGGCGGCGCACCTGGGCGTCGAGGTCAGGTTCCTGGGCTGGCGGTCGGACGCGCACCGCCTGGTCGCCGGGTTCGACGTGTTCGTGATCAGCTCCTGGTACGAGGGGCTCGGCCGGGCGCTCACCGAAGCGCTCGCCGCCGCCCGCCCGGTCGTGGCCACAGCGGTCAACGGCGTTCCCGACCTCGTCGAACCGGGCGTCTGCGGCCTCCTCGCCGAGCCCGGCGACCCCGCGGGGCTCGCCCGTGCCGTCTGCTGGCTGCTCGAGCACCCGGAGCAGGCGAAGGCCATGGCCGAACGCGGCCGGGCGAGGGTCCGCGCGTCCTTCTCCCCCGAGCAGATGTGCGCCGCCGTCGACCGCTGCTACCGCCGCCAGCTCGGGCTGCTGTGAGCGAGTGCTGACGAACCGTCAACCACCGGCCAGCACCAACGAGTTCAGGTCGCCGCCCGTCGGTCAGGCAGTGCCCGCAGCGGACCCGGAGGCGGGTGTCTTCGCGCCGTCCCCCGCCGCCGTGGACCCGGAGGCGGGTGTCTTCGCGCCGTCCCCCGCCGCCGCGGCGAGGGAGGCGAGCCGCCGAGCCGACTCCGAGCCGGGCTCGGCGTGGTAGACCGCCAGGATCTGCCCGTCCGTGTCCGCGATCGGCAGCTTCTCCCGGCGCAGGTCGAGCCGGCCCACCACGGGATGCTGCAGCCGCATCGCGCCGCCGGCCAGCGCGGTGACGTCGTGCCGGGCCCACAGCCGCCGGAACAGGTCGCTGGCCAGCGACAGTTCACCGACCAGCTGAGCGGTGCGCGGGTCCTCGACCTCCCCGCCGATCGACGCGCGAAAGCCCGCGACCATGCCCCTGACCGCCTGCTCCCAGTCCATGTAGAGCTCCCGCTCCTGCGGATCGAGGAAGACCTCACGCAGCCGGTTCACCCCGGGCCGGATGTTGGGCGACACCGCCGTCGCCAACCGGTTCGCGGCGAGCACCTCGAAGGTCCGGCTCTCCACGAACGCGGGCAGGTTGACCGCCTCCAGCAACTGCCGGATGCCCTCGGGCACCATCTCGCGCCGCGCCCGCCGCGGCCTCGCGGGACGGACCGCGGACAGGCTCAGCAGGTGCTCGGTGGCCGTCCCGTCCAGACGGAAGACCCGGGCGAGGGCCACCAGCACCTGCGGCGAGGGGTTCCGGTCCCGGCCCTGCTCCAGCCGCAGGTAGTAGTCGGCGCTGATGCCGGCCAGCGCGGCGACCTCCTCGCGGCGCAGCCCGGGCGTGCGGCGCACGCCGACGCCGGGCAGCCCCACGTCCGCGGGATCGGTCAGCTCGCGCCGCGCCCGCAGGTACTCCCCCAGTGCGTTCGGCCTGCTCATGCCGTCGATCCTACGAACCCGCCGCCCGCCGTGCCTGGTCCCCTCACTCCCAGGATGAGCGGGACCAGGCTGTTCCGGCAGCGGCTCAGTACCGTCGAACCGGCAGCTCCCGGAGACACCGGCGAGCGGAAAGGCGACCTTGACCGAGAACGAACTCCCCGGCGGCGTCTACCCGATGGGCGACCTGGTGCTCCCCCGCTTCGGCTACGGCGCCATGCAACTGGCCGGGCCGGGCGTCTTCGGGCCGCCGAAGGACCGCGAGGCGGCGATCGCGGTGCTCCGCACGGCCGTCGAACTGGGCATCCGGCACATCGACACCGCCGACTTCTACGGCCCCCACGTCACCAACGAGATCATCCGCGAGGCGCTCTCGCCCTACCCGGACGACCTGCACATCGTCACGAAGGTCGGCGCCCGCCGCGACGAGCACGGCGGCTGGCCGCACGCACGGACCCCGGCCGAGCTCCGGCAGCAGGTCCACGACAACCTGCGGCGCCTCGGTCTCGACGTCCTCGACGTGGTCAACCTCCGCGTCGGCGGCTTCGACCGGCCCGAACCCGGTTCCCTGGCCGAGCAGTTCGGCACCCTCGCCGAGCTGCGCGAGCAGGGCCTGATCCGCCACCTCGGCCTGAGCACGGTGGACGCGGACCAGCTCGCCGAGGCGCAGGCCATCGCGCCCGTCGTGTGCGTGCAGAACTTCTACAACGTCGCCAACCGGCAGGACGACGCACTCGTGGACAGCACGGCTGCCCAGGGCATCGCCTACGTGCCGTACTTCCCGCTGGGCGGCATGTCGCCGCTGCAGTCCCGGACCCTCGACAAGGTCGCGGCCCGGCTGGACAGCACCCCTCTGTCCGTCGCCCTCGCCTGGCTGCTGCACCGCTCGCCCAACATCCTGCTCATCCCGGGCACGTCCTCGGTCGGTCACCTGCGCGAGAACCTCGCGGGCGCGGCCCTCGACCTGCCCGCCGACGCCCTGGCGGACCTGGACGCCGTCGGCGGGTCGGAGTAGTGCGGCTCGGCGGCGCCGCTCCCTGCCTCCGCCGGTCGGTTCCGTCAGCGGCGCGCCTGCGCGCCGGGTACGACCGCACCCCGACCTGGTCGGACCCCCTGTTGCACCCGGGGGTGGCGGCGGTTCGCGGACCGCTCGGCCGCGGTCCGCGGACGCCGCCGTCCCGGGGACGTCCTCAGGACAGCCGCAGGCTCTCCGGCGGGCCGAGGTAGCTGGGCTTGAGGCCGCCGGTGTCGATCACCAGCTTCTGCAGCACCACCGTCGGGTCGACCATCCAGAACCGGAGGGTGTGCAACCCGGCGTCCGTGATCCGGTGCACCGTGCTGGTGCGGTTGACGTTGTCGGAGGTGTTGCGGGCCCACTGGGCGTTCATCGTCGCGTCGCTGGAGCCGGTGGCCGCGATGACGTCCACGATCTGCGGGGCGTCGTCGTCGAACGAGACCGCGTACTTGAGACCGTCCGTCGGCAGCGGGTTGTTGCGCGGCGAGAGGTACGCCCAGACGGTGACCGGCCCGGTGGTGAACAGGCTGACCTGGTACTCCAGGCAGGCGCCCGTCCCGCCGGGACTCCGCCGGGACGCCGTGACCGGGAAGGGCTCCACGCCGTCGCCGGTACGGCCGATCCGCGGGAGGGTGACCCACGAGATGTCACCCGTGCCGACGGCCCGCGAGTAGTGGGCCGCCTCGATGGAGACGTAGCCGTTGGCCTCCACGTGACCCCGGAGCGCGCCACGCACGCTGGGCTGGTCGACCACGGCCTGCACGACGACCGTCGTGCCCTCGGACCCGGTGATCGTGACCGGCACCCGGGTGGTGCCCCGGGGCGCGCGCTTCCAGTCCACCGCGAACAGGATCCGCTCCTGCTGCTCCACCCGGCCGCGGACCCGGTCGGCCGTCAGCCAGGGGACACCCGTGCTCACGCGGAACTCGAACGGCGTCGTGCCCCGGTTGAACACCTCCACGAACTGGGCCGGCTGGGACTGGTACGGGCTGAACACCGGCAGCACCGCTTCGCCCTGCTCCAGTGGCCACCACGCGTCCGAGCCGTCGATCGCCACGCCCATCGCGGCCTTGGCGGGCAGGTCGATCCGCCGGACCGCGGGGAACAGCACGTCCGGAATCGCCCAGTTGTTCAACTC
Organism: Streptacidiphilus monticola; assembly: GCF_042658505.1. Lineage (NCBI taxonomy): Bacteria > Bacillati > Actinomycetota > Actinomycetes > Kitasatosporales > Streptomycetaceae > Streptacidiphilus > Streptacidiphilus monticola. Next base: position 19,510 of record NZ_JBHSQJ010000074.1, read on the forward strand.
CGGTTCCTGCCACGGGGCGTTGGGGCCGTAGCGGGCGACGTCGCCGTAGTCGATGTGGGGCTGCGTCTGGAAGCCCTTCCACTTGCCGCCCGCGATCCGCGAGTTGAACCGGTCGGCCAGGGCGAAGTCGTCACGGAGCCTGGCCTCGGCGGTGGCCGCCAGGTCGTTCGTCAGCGCCCGGCCCTGGGCGGCGTAGCGAAGGTTGGTGAACTCCGCCTCGCGCAGCGCGTAGAGGTTGGCGGTGGCCTGCACCTCGTAGCCGACCAGCTCGTACCAGGCGTCCTGGTTGTCCGCGGGGATCCGGGCCGTGATGCGGGCGGCCTGCTCGGCCAGGCGCCGCCAGTCCTCGGTGGCCCGCTCCAGCTCCCGGTAGTCGGTCATGCTGAAGGGGGTGGCCTGGTCGTCGTAGACGACGGCGGAGGAGTCCTGGGCGAGGTCCTTGGCCGGGTCGACGGTGATCCTGCGGTTGAGCAGCTCCGGCTTGCGCCGGGACTGCAACTGGGCGTAGGTGGCGAGCACTTCGGCGATGGCGGACGCCTGCTGCTCACCGAAGTTCTGCCGGGCGTACTGCCGTTCCCACTCCGGCAGCGCCTCGAGCGGCCAGCGGCGCGGGTTCCAGGCGTAGTCGAGGAAGAACTGCGTGGGCAGCTCGTTGCCCTTCATGTCACCGACGTTGGCGACCCACAGGCCGTGGCCGCCGTACGTGACGGTCTGGTTGAGCTGGTCCCACATGTTGGGCAGCGATGTCGTGTCCACCCACTTGTAGTTGCGGCCGACGCCCACGTAGTCGAAGTGGTAGTAGAGCCCGTAGCCGCCGCTGCGCGGGTCGTTGCGCACGTCCGGGAGCTTGCGGATGTTCGCCCAGTTGTCGTCCACCAGCACAACGGTGACGTCGTCGGGGGCGCGCAGGCCCCGGTCCCAGTAGCGCTGCACCTCCTTGTAGAGGGTCCACACCTGGGGGATGGTGGTCACGTCCTTGCCGGTGACCTCGGCCAGGATCTGCCGCTGGGCGGCGATGATCTCGGTCATGAGCTCGATGCCGTCGCCGTCGGGCAGGCTGACGTCGCCGTTGCCGCGCATGCCGAGGGTGACCACGCCCTCGAATTCCTGGTCGACCATGCGCTGGATGCCGTCGCGCCAGTACGCCTTCAGGGCTTCGGCGTTGTGCCGGAAGGACCACTCGCCGGTACCGCCGTAGGGGTCGTGTCCGGGTGTCACGATCGCGCCCGAGCTGTCGCGGACGGCCGGGACCGCGTGGCGGTTCCACTCCTCGATGCCGCGCATCATCGGCGCCTCGTGGGAGGTGCCCATGACCACGCCGTAGCGCTTGGCGGTGGCGTGGTTCTGCGGATCGTCCTCGGCGAAGGCGCGCCCCCAGACGGCCGGCCACAGGTAGTTGGCCTTGAGCCGGAGCATGACCTCGAAGACCTTGGCGTAGAAGTCGGCGTTGAACCCGCCCTCGTAGCCGGGAGCCTTGCCGGGACCGAAGTAGGCGGGCGCCCACCCGCCGAGGGCCGGGTTCTCGTCGTTGATGAAGAAGCCGCGGTACTTGACCGCCGGCGTGCCCTGGGTGTGGGCGCCCGGCAGCACGTACAGGGCCTCGCGCCTGATCGGCGCGACGTCGTCCCACCAGTACCACGGGGAGACGCCGATGCCGCGGGAGACGTCGTAGACGCCGAAGATGGTGCCGCGCTGGTCGCTTCCGGCGATCACGAAGGCGCGGTCGACGCCCGGGAGCGGCTTCTCCACCACCGCCTCGAGCGAGGTCTCCCACTTGCCGGCGACGGCGCTCACATCCAACTTGCCTGCGGCGACCAGCCCGTCGACGAGCGGGCTGCGGCCGAGGGTTCCGACGATGACGACCTCGCGCCGGCGCGCGGGCACCACGCCCGACACGGCCGGCCGGACACCGGTGACCCGCTCGATGTCCGCCTGCAGGTCTCCGACGGCGCGCACGACGCCCGGCCAGTCGGCGTCGCTGACGACGACGGGCAGCGCACGGCCGCCCTCGACCAGAGCGAGGCTGCCAGAGGTGGGCGCGAACGAGATGTACGACCCGAAGTCGGTCGGCTGCGGCGTACTGCCGCGCGCGGGTGCCGCGGCGGCAGCGGCTGTGCCGGGCAGGGCGAGTCCGGACCCCAGCGGGGTGGCCAGGGCGGCGATCCCGAGGCCCATTCCGAGCACGGATCTGCGGCTGGCCCGGGGTGAGAGGTGGTTGTCCATACGGCTCCTGGGTGGATTTGGTTTCCGCGCTGACAAATCCTGGAGTCTCCTCCTGCCGCAGACAATGCCTTGGGACGTACGAAAACTTTTCGTCGCCCGCGACTTGCGCCCCATGGCGAACGGCGCAGGCGCACTCCACCGCCCGAGCCGGCCGAATCCCCGTGAACTGCTGTGAATGCCAAGTGAGTTACTTCTTCAGCGGCTTCCGCCGCAGGGGGGTTCGACCCCGTGGCCGCGCGCGGGGACGGACCCAAGCGGGCGCTGGGCCGCCGTGGGGCACCTCCCACCCCGGATGGGGTGGCCGGCCCGTGCTGGGGGCACCTCCCGCCCTGGGGGCGGCGCCCGGGGCGCCGCGCTCGGATCATTCCGGCGGACACCGGGGGCCCGGCACGGATGCGAAGGGCGGCCGGGCGCGCCAGAGTCAGGGGTGCGGGTGTCGCGCACCGGCTCACCCGGCCCCGGGCCCCGCGACCCGCACCACCACGACCACAGCAGCGCCGACCCCAGGAGCCCTGCCATGGACTTCCTCGTCACCATGACCACCCACGTCCCCGAGGGCACCCCGCAGGAGGAGGTCGACGACGTCCGTGCCCGCGAGGCGGCGAACTCCCGCAGGCTCGCCGAGCTGGGCCGGCTCGAGCGGCTGTGGCGCCCTCCCCTCCAGCCGGGCGAGTGGCGTTCCCTCGGACTCTTCTCCGCACCCGACCCCGAACGCCTGGAGGAGATCCTCTCCTCGATGCCGCTGCGCGTGTGGCGCACCGACGAGGTCACGCCGCTGACGCCGCACCCGAACGACCCCGGCCCCGGCGTGGTCGAGAGCTCGGGTGACGCCACCGAGTACCTGGTGACGTTCACCGTGGCGGCCCCCGACGGTTCCCAGGCCCACGCCTACGAGGAGGCCACGGCGGGAGAGGCGGTCCGCACCAAGGCCCTGGCTCGCGAAGGACGCCTGGTGCGGCTGTGGCGGACGCCCGGGGAGGGGCGTGCGCTGGGGCTGTTCCGCGCCCACACCCCGGCCGAGATGAAGGACAGCCTCGACTCGCTCCCCCTCGCCCCCTGGCTGACCACGGTGACGACCCCGCTGAGCGAGCACCCCAACGACCCCGCCCGGCGCACCAGCTGACGCGCTGCCAGACGAAAGGGCTTCCCGTATGCGCTCCGACATCGTCCCCGGGGGCACGTTCCCCGACTACGAACTGCCCGACCACGCCGACGTGCCGCGCCGCCTCAGCGAGCTGCAGGGCGACGACCCGATGATCCTCACCCTCGCCCGGGGCCACTACTGCCCCAAGGAGCACCAGCAGCACCTCGAACTCGCAGCCTTCTACCCCAAGATCGCCGTGGCCTACACGCAGGTCGTCACCATCGCGACGGACGACCACCACGAACTGCAGGAGTTCCGCGCCTCGGTGGGGGCCCAGTGGACCTTCCTGTCCGACCCGGGCCGCATCGTGCAGCAGGACCTCGACATCGCGGAGTACACCGACCCCGACCACAACCCGATGATCCCGCACACCCTGGTCCTCAAGCCGGGCCTGGTCGTGCACAGCGTCTACAACGGCTACTGGTTCTGGGGCCGACCGTCCCTCGCCGACCTCTGGCGCGACCTGCGCGAAGCCTCCCGCGAGATCCGCCCCGACTGGGACCTGAGCAAGCCCGGCCTGCGCGAGGCATGGGACTCGGGCGACCTGACGCCGTTTCACGGCTGGAACAAGCGCCCGGCTCCGCCCACCTCCCCGGCGTGACCGCACCCCGCCCCTCCCCCGTCTTCGGGTCCCCCGTCTTCGGGCGTACGTCAGGAGACGAACTGCTGGCCGCCGTCGATGTCGTACGTCGCACCGGTCAGCGCCGTGTTGACCATGAGATGGACCGCGAGGGCCGCGACGTCGGCGGGGCCGACGACCCGGCCGATCGGCAGCGTGGCACGCAACTCGGCCCGACGGGCGTCGAGTTGGTCGCCCAGCAGCGAGGCCGACAGCGGGGTGTCGACGAAGCCGGCGGCGATGAGGTTGACGCGGATCGGCGCGAGTTCCAACGCGAGGGCCGCCGTGAACGACGGCAGCGCGTTGGTCGCGGCGGAGGCGACGCCGAGACCCGGGCCGACCCGTCGTGCACCGGTGCCGCCCATGAAGGTGAGGCTGCCCCCGGGCCTCACCCGGCCGACGGCGTTGCGGGCGACCTCCAGTTCCAGCACGGCGTGGTCGCTGATCGCGTCGCGCACCTGGGCGGCACTCATGTCCAGCAGCGGCCCGTAACTCGGGCCGCCCGCCGTCACCATGACGTGGTCGACAGGCTCGGGGAGGTCCCGGAAGAACGCCGCCAGCGCCGCCCGGTCGGTGGCGTCGAAGGCCGCCGTGCCCTGGGCGCCGACCTCGGCCGCCGCACCTTCCAGCCGTTCGGGGTTGCGCCCGGCCAGGACGACGTCGGCGCCTTCCCCTCTCGCCCTCCGGGCGGTCTCCAGTCCGATGCCGGCGCTGCCACCGATCACCACGACGGTCTGGCCGAGCAGTTCGGGCTCACGCGCTACTGGGGCTGCCATTGCCGCTCTCCTCGCACCGGTCCGTGGTCGCGCGTCCCCGCACAGAACTGATCGCGCCGCGCGTATGCGACGGGATGCACCCCCACGAGGAGCACTCCTCGCCGACCAGCTCGCGCCCCACGAGCGCGACTCGCAGGCCGCCGTCGGCCAGGGCCCCGGCGCAGTGCTCGCCCGCCGAGCGACGGTCCAACACGATCACGTCGAAGTGCTCGCTCACGTCGGCAGTTCCTCACCGGACCGCTCGCGCACCATGTAGAGCGCGTACCAGTCCGGCCAGTCGGGGTCCTCCTGGCCGGTGCGCTCCTCGTGCCTGCCGTGTGCGTCGGCCGCCCGGCGCAGGGCCGCGGCGAGATCGTCCACGGAGTCGTACGTCGTGGGCATCGCTTCCTCCTCGGTCAGCGGCTCCGCCTCAGCGGCCGGGCAGGCGCTTCTTGATCTCCTGGAGCAGCCAGCCGTTGCCGTCCGGGTCGCTGAAGGAGACGAAGGAGCCGTAGTCCGCGTGCTCCGGGGCCGGACCGTCCACCCGCTTCTCGGTTCCGGCGTGGTGGAAGACGCCGGTGGCGTCGTGGAACACCTCGCTCACGTCCACGCCGCGCCCGACGAGTTCCTTGCGGGCGGCGTCGATGTCGTAGACGGACAACTGCAGGCCCTGGACCGAGCCCGGCGCGGCCGACGTCACGCCCTCGCCGAAGATGACCGAGCAGAGCGAGCCCGGCGGGGTGACCTGCACGACGCTGTAACCGGGCTCCACCGCGAGATCCGCGTCGAGCCGCCAGCCCAGCCCCTGGTAGAACCGCTTCGCCCGGTCCACGTCGGAGACCGGCACCACCACGACTTCCAGGCGCATCTCGCCGGCCGCCACCGGCGGCGTCCCCGTCGCACCCGCGTTGCCCGTTTCCACGCTGCCCATCTCCGCCTCCAGCGGTCAGTGGCACGGCTCGGCCGCTCGGACGCACCGGCGTGCCGTACGTCACACAACCCGCCCCGGCGGACCCCCGCAACTCGTGGACGGGCCCGGGCCTCCGCCACCGGGGCGCGACGGAGTGGCTCAGCCCCAACTCCGGCCGCATACAGGGCAGTTCCCGCGAAGACGCAGCCCCGCCCCGTGACCCGGTCGGCAGCGCACCGGGCCGACGCCGCGTCGCCGGGCCAAGCCGCATGCTCGGCAGGGGACCTGACGGAACGTCGGTCAGGTCGCGGCAGCCACCACCCCGGTGTTCGCCGCCCCGGCGACGACGGGCTGAAGCCTGCGGGCCACCTCGATGTGGTCGCCGGTCCAGATCACCCGGACCGCCAGGGCTGTGGCCTGGCCGTCGCCGTCGATCAGGTCCTTGCGGACGGACTCGACGAGGCGGGCTGCCGACTCCGGATGCGGCGGGACCGGCTCCGGCGCCCGGGTGTGGCTCTCCAGGCTCGCCGCGAGGCCGCGGTACCACTCGGTCACCCGGGCGCTCGACCCGAGGATCGCCCGCTGTGCGTCGGTCTTGTCCGCGTCACCGCAGGACGGCCCGCTGCGGTGCCACAGGGACACCACGGCGTCCGAGGCCAGGCGCAGGCCGACCACTCCGGTGACCAGGGTGGTCATGTCCGCCAGGGACACGGGCTTGGCACCCCGTTCGGCCAGGTAGGTGCGGAACGCGTCGTCGAGGCGGCGCGCCGACGCCGCCGCCTCGCGTGCCGCCAACGTCGGCTTCCCGGCCGGCGCCCCGGCCTCCGCCGGGCCGCAGTGTCCCAGGGCGTAGTCCACGGCCCCGGCGAGGTACCGGGAGCTGCTGGTGTACGCCTCGGCCAGGGCCTTGTCGACGGCGGCCGCGGCTCCGCGGGGCCAGAAGAACAGGGCGACCAGGATGCTGACGCCGCAGCCCAGGGCGATGTCCTGGACCCGGAGCAGGACGATGTGCCAGTCGGGGTTCTGGCCGATGTTGAACAGCACCACGAGCGTGACCGTGAACGCCGCCTGCCCGCCCGTGAACGAGATCGCGGCCGGGGCGATCCCGGCGACCAGAACGGCGACGGGGAGCAGGAACCACAGCACCGTGCTGTGGTGGCCGACCAGTTGCAGCAGCCCCGCGCCGAGGATCGAACCGACGACCGTGCCCAGGACGGCGCGGGCCGCGTTCTGACCGGTGCTCAGCGCGTTGGAGCGGAGCACGGACAGGGTGCCGAGCAGCACCCAGAAGGAGTGCTGAACACTCGTCAGGTCCGCCAGCAGGACCGCGACCCCGAGCCCGACGGCACCGCGCAGGCTGTTGTGCAGCCAGACCGACTGCGTCCCGAGATGGGCCGCGGCCCGTTCCCGCGCCGAGGTCAACGGGTCGGTGAGGGACGCCGGTTCGCGCCCCAGCAGCCGGTCCGGCCAGCTGCGCTGTTCGGCCGCCGCGGCACGGGCGACGTTGCCCGCGATCTGCAGCACCGCGAAGCCCAGCTCCTGGGCCCGGAAGGACGGGTCGAGGGTGGCGATGAACCCGTAGACCTCCGCCGGGCTGTCGCCGACCGGGCCGCCGACGGGCAGCCGCGCCGTCGAGCTGCGCTCCAGCGCCCTCATGCTGCTGCGCAGCTGCTCGACGGCCGCCCGCAGCGGTGCCAGGTCACCGCGCAGGTCCGAAAGGAGGGTGGCGGCCTCCTCCAGCACCCCGGCCGCGGCCCGGCGCGCCGCGCGCGCCGCCGGATCGCAGCTCGGCGGCGCGGTGTCGTACGCGGGATGGTCGGCCAGGATGGCGCTGAGCCAGGTGAGTTCGTCCACCAGTCGGACCAGCGCGCGCGAGGTCGTGGACAGTCCGGTCGGCCGGTAGGGGGTGGCGTCGAAGACCTTGCGCAGCCGCGCGCTGGCGTGCGCCGTGCGCAGCGCCGCCACCAGGCAGTGCGCCGCGACGGCCGCCCCGTCCGCCGCGTCCAGGCGCGCGGCCTCCGCGCGGAGCTGCGCCGCTGCCGTCCGGCACACCAGGGACGCGGGCCCGCTGAGCGGGTCGGCCGTCGGGCGCGGCCACAGCAGCACCACGGCCGGCAGCGCCACGGCCGCGGCCAGCCCCGCGCCCGCCAGGCGGTCGGGCAGCTGCGACAGCGGCACCGAGGAGCTGACCGGCAGGACGAAGGCCAGCAGCAGCGCGGTCGCGCTGCCGGCCAGCACGGAGCTGACCACTCCGCTGAACAGGACGACGAAGGCGATCACCACAGTGGTCAGCACGGCGAGCCCGGTCATCTGCGCCACCAGCGTGCCCAAGCAGATGAGCACCGCCCACGCCACCGCCAGACCGGCCTGCGCGCGCAGCCGCTCGGTGAAGGGGCCGCCGAAGTCCACGAGCAGCAGCATCGAGAAGGACCCGAAGGCGGCGAAGCTCGCCATGGTCGGGGAGTGGAACACCTCGTTGCACAGGGCGAACAGGGCGGGCATCACCAGGGCCGTCCGCGCCGCGCGCCGGGTGGCCGCGAGGCCCGGGTCCTTGGCCCGCAGCCACGTCAGCTGCCCGAAGCGGCGCAGCCTCCCCCCAGTTGGAACGGACATGCGCACCTCCGGTTGGCGCCACGACACGGCACCACCCATTTAAGGCCGCACCTCTCGCCTCTGGGCAACCTTTCGCGCAGTCGTAGAGATGCGGGACCGTGCGTGGCAGCGCAGCCACGCACGGAGGCCCAGCCCGCGGACGCCCCGAGCTGACGACCCGTCACCTGGCTACGGGAGTCGGTCGGACGGGGTGTCCAGCTCCTCGAACGGCGTCTCCTCCGGAGCCTGCGGCTCAGGCTGGGGCATGTGCTCCTGCCGGTGCGCCTCCGCGACCTTGGCCACGTCGAGCGGCGTCGGCGTCGCCTCCGCCTCGGGTTCCCGGCGCCCCGGCAGCAACCCGGCGACCGCCGCGCCGACCGTCGCGAAGGGCCAGTCGAGCACGCCCGCCGCTTCCCGCACCCCCGCGCCGGCGCGTTCGGCGATCCGCCGGGACCGCGGCGACACCGCCCCCACCAGCTCCAGCACGTTGTTCGCCGCCCCGCGCACCACGCCCGCGCCCGGCACCCGGCCCGCGACGGACAGCAGCGTCCCAGTCGGGTGCGTCAGGACCTGCTGCAACGTTCCGCCCTTGTCGCTCACCTTGCCGACCTCGCTTCCCTCGCTTCGCTCCTGGGCTCCCGCCGACGCGGTTGCCCCGCGACTCGTGCCCCCACTCCTGCAGCCGTCAGGAACCGCTCGTCCCGCCTAGAGCCTGTCCGATATTCGGTTGACCTGACGACGCGTCGGCGCTGGACTGTGCCGGGCGCCGCACAGGGTGGCGCCGTTCAGGGGGAGGCGCCACCCGCCATGGAGATCCGTTCGACCACCGAGAAGGACCTCGATCTCTTCGTCGACACGGTCCACACCGCGTTCGGCCTGGTCCGGAACGCTCCGGACGAGGACGGCGGCGGCGTGCTCTGGGCGGCCTACGAGATGGACCGGGGCGTGCTCGCCGTGGCGCCGGACGGCCGTCCGATCGGTACCGCCGGGACGTACTCCTTCGAGCTCACCCTGCCCGGCCAGGTCGTCGTCCCGGCGCCCGGGGTGACCGCCGTCGGCGTGCTCCCCACCCACCGGCGCCAGGGCGTGCTGACGGGGATGATGCGGAAGCAGCTCACCGGCCTGCGCGAGCGCGGCGAGTTCCTGTCCGTGCTGCTGGCCTCCGAGGCCACGATCTACGGGCGGTTCGGCTACGGGCCCGCCACCTATACGGGGCGGCTGACGGTGCAGCGCCACCGCGGTTCCTTCCACACCCCCCGGTCGCCCCGAGCGGCGGCCGACCGGCCGAGCGGCTCGGTCGACGTCCTGCGCCGGGCCGAGTGCGGCGCCCTGCTGGAGCAGGTCTACGACCGGTACCGCCGCACCCAGCCGGGCGCGCTCTCCCGGCCGACCCACTGGTGGGCCCGGGGCGCCGGGCAGCCGCCGGTGTCGCGGGCGCCGCGCTACGTCGCCGTCCACCGCGACGCCGCCGGCGTCCCGGACGGCTACGCCAGCTACGCGCTCGCCGACGGCACCCTGACGGTCGACGAGATCATCACCGGCGACGACGCCGTGTTCACCGCGCTCGCGCAGTTCGCGCTCGGCCACGACCTGGTGACCCAGGTGGTGTTCAAGCACGTGCCGCCGGACCATCCGCTGCGCTGGCAGCTCGCGGACTTCCGCGCCGGCGAGGCCACCGGCACGACCGACTGGCTCTGGGTGCGGCTGCTGGACGTGCCGCGGGCGCTGACCTCCCGCGGCTGGTTCGCCGACGGCGAGCTCGTCCTCGACGTCGAGGACCCGTTCCTCGGCGAGCACGGCCGCTACCTGCTCAGCGTCCGCGACGGCGAGGCGGAGTGCGTCCCCACCGACGCCGAGGCCGACCTGTCGCTGGACATCCGCGACCTCGGTGCCGTCTACCTCGGCGGAACCCTGCCGAGCACGCTGGTGCGCGCCGGGCACGTCGCGGCCCACAGCCCCGACGCGGCCACCCGTGCCGACGCCCTCTTCCGCGCCGAACGCGCGCCGCACTGCCTCCACTGGTTCTGACCGGCCCGCATTTCCGGCGGGCCCGTCCCGGAACCGCCGCCTGATCTGCTCCCATCGCTGGAGAGCGCTCTCATCCTCTGTTATACAGGGGGAATGGCGATGAGCGGCGCAGGCCGGGCGGCGGGCCCGACGCTGGAGGACGTGGCGCGGGCGGCCGGGGTGTCCCGTGCCACGGTCTCCCGGGTCGTCAACGGGACCCGGAACGTCGCCCCGGAGATCCAGCGGGCGGTGCTGCAGGCGGTCTCCGCCGTCGGCTACGTGCCGAACCTCGCGGCACGCCAGCTCATCACGCGACGCAGCGGCGTCGTGGCACTGGTCATGTCCGGCGGCGACGCCGACGACCCGTCAGGCACGTCGGGCCAGGCGGAACCAAGGAGCCAGGACGCCCAAGAGGCCCGCGCACTGGCCGAGTTCGGGGCGCAGGTCTTCGCCGACCCCTTCTTCGGGCGCGTGCTGACCGGCGTCCTCGCCCATCTCGGGCCCCGCGGTCTGCATCCGCTGCTGATGCTCGCCCGCGGCGACGCCTCGCGCACCCAGGTCGTCTCCCGCCTGCGCCAGGGAGCAGCCGACGGCGCCCTCGTCGTCTCGATCGATCCCGCGGACCCGCTCCCCCGCCGCCTCGTGCAGGCGGGACTGCCCACGGTGCTGTTCGCCCGCCCCGAGCAGCCACTCCGGGCGGCCTACGTCGACCTGGCCCACCAGGACGGCGGGCGCCTGGCGGCGGAACGCCTGCTCCAGCGCGGCTGCCGCCAGGTCGGGGCGATCGCCGGACCACTGGCCCTGCACGCGGGCCGCGCCCGGCTCGACGGCTTCTGCGACACGATGGCGCGGCACGGGCACGCCTACGTCCCCGTCGCGGTCGGCAACTTCACCCAGGACAGCGGCGAACAGGCGATGCGGGAACTGCTGGCCCAACAGCCGGATCTGGACGGGGTGTTCGCGGGCAACGACCTGATGGCGGCCGGCGCCCTGCACGTCCTGCGCGAGCACGGCCGACGAGTCCCCGAGGACGTCGCTCTGGTCGGCTTCGACGACAGCGGCGCAGCCCTGTCCTGCCGTCCCCGGCTGACCACCGTGCGCCAGCCGGTGGAGGAGATGGCCGCGCAGATGGCCGCACTGCTGCTGGAGACCCTCGACGCCCCGACGGCGCCGCCGCGCGCCGTGCTCTTCGACCCGGAACTCGTCGTGCGGGCGTCCGGCTGAGACCCGCCGTCCCCTGGGGAACACCTTGCCGTCCTGTCGGAGATCGCTCTCCCATCTGAGCACCCTGCGCCTTGAATGCCAAGTCAGCCACCTCCTTCCAGAAACCCTTCACACCCGCTCAATCTGCGGATTTTTTCCGCTCCCTTGACAGTGCCCCAACGAGCGAGAACCATCACAGGCTGGCGTGAGAGCGCTCTATCGGAGAGCGTTCTCCAGCCCCAGCTTCCCGTACAGCCGTGCACCTCCGCCCCCACCGCCCACCCGCCAGGAGTGCCGATGGCAACCTCCCCACCCGCCCGTGCCGTCCGTGCCGTCGCGCTCGGCGCGGTCGCCGTGACCCTGCTGCTCTACGCCCTCGTCGGCGGCGCGGGTGCCGCCCGCGCCGCCGACACCCTGCTGTCCCAGGGCGCGACCGCCACCGCCTCCTCCATCGAAGGCGCCGGCTACGTCGCCGCCAACGCGGTGGACGGCAACACCGGTACCCGCTGGGCCAGCGCCTGGAGCGACCCGCAGTGGCTCCAGATCGACCTCGGGCAGACCGACCAGATCGACAAGGTCGTCCTGCAGTGGGAGGCCGCCTACGCCACGGCCTACAAGATCCAGGTCTCGGCGGACGCGCAGAACTGGACCGACCTCTACAGCACCACCACCGGCCCCGGCGGTACCGAGACGCTCTCCGTCACCGGCACCGGCCGATACATCCGCATGTACGGCACGCAGCGCGCGAACGGCTACGGCTACTCGCTCTGGGAGTTCCAGGTCTACGGCACGGCCGGCGCCGGCTCCCCCAGCCCGACGCCCAGCGGCACCGCCACCACCCCGCCGGGCAACTGGACCACGGTGTGGAGCGACGACTTCACCGGCGCCTCGGGATCCGCTCCCGACTCCGCCAACTGGACCGCACAGACCGGCGCCAACTCCCGTGCCAACAGCGTCGAAACGGACACCACCGCGGCCGCCAACCTCTCCCTCGACGGCAACCACCACCTCAACCTCACCGCCCTCAGGGACGGCAGCGGGAACTGGACCTCCGCGCGGGTGCAGACCGTGCGCAGCGACTTCGCCGCCCCCGCCGGCGGCCAGCTGATGATCTCGGCCTCCATCAAGCAGCCCAACCCGGCCAACGGACTCGGCTACTGGCCGTCCTTCAAGGCCGTGGGCGCCGGCTTCCGCACAGGATCCAGCTCCTGGCCCGCCGTCGGCGAGACGGACATCCTCGAGGACGTCAACGGCCGCAACCAACTCTCCGCGACCCTGCACTGCGGCACCGCACCCGCCAGCGGCGGCGGCCCGGCCGGCGACTGCAACGAGTACAACGGCATGACCAGCGGCCTGGCCTCCTGCACCGGCTGCCAGAGCGGGTACCACACCTACTCGGAGATCATCGACCGCTCCACCTCCGACGAGCAGATCCGCTGGTACCTCGACGGACGCCAGGTCTGGCAGGTCAACCAGTCCCAGGTCGGCGTCGCCACCTGGCAGGCCGCCGTCGACCACGGCTTCTACCTCGAACTCGGCCTCGCCATCGGCGGCTCCTACCCCGACACGGTCTGCAACTGCACCTCCCCCTCCGCCGCCACCTCCTCCGGCGGCGCGCTCAGCGTCGGCGCCGTCACCGTCTCGCAGACTACGGGCCCCGCGCCCGCCCCGCTGACCGACCCCAGCACGCCGACCACCCCGAGCGTCGTCAAGGTGACCGGCAGCCAAGGCAGTTGGCAACTACAGGTGAACGGATCCCCCTACCAGGTCAAGGGCGTCACCTACGGCCCGAGCACCGACAGCGCCGCCGCACGGATGCGCGACCTCAAGGCCCTCGGCGTCAACACCGTCCGCACCTGGGGCACCGACGCCACGACCAAGCCGCTGCTGGACGCCGCCTCCGCCTTCGGCCTCAAGGTCATCAACGGCTTCTGGCTCAACCAGGGCGCGGACTACGTCAACGACTCCGCGTACAAGACCAGCACCCTCAACTCCATCGTCAACTGGGTCAACACCTACAAGAACGACCCGTCCGTGCTGATGTGGGACGTCGGCAACGAGGTCATCCTCACCACCCAGGACCACTACGCGGGCGCCCAGGTCGAGGCCGAGCGCGTCGCCTACGCCCAGTACGTCGAGCAGGTCGTCCAGGCCATCCACGCCGCGGACCCGAACCACCCGGTCACCTCCACCGACGCGTACACCGGCGCCTGGCCGTACTACAAGCAGTACACCCCGGACCTCGACCTGCTGGCCGTCAACTCCTACGGCGCCGTCTGCAACGTCAAGTCCGATTGGATCAACGGGAGTTACACCAAGCCCTACATCGTCACCGAGTCCGGCGAACGGGGCGAGTGGGAGGTTCCCGACGACGCCAACGGGGTGCCCGACGCCCCGGGCGACCCGGCCTCGGCAGCCGGCTACACCAACGCCTGGAACTGCATCTCCGGCCACACCGGCGTCTCCCTCGGCGGCACACTCTTCAACTACGGCATCGAGAACGACTTCGGCGGCATCTGGTTCAACCTCCTCCCCGAGGGCTGGAAGCGCCTTGCCTACTACGCGGTGGCCAAGGCCTACGGCGGCAGCGCCGCCTCCGGCGACAAGCCGCCCACCTTCGACTCCGTCACCCTCAGCAGCACCACCGCCGTCCCGGCCGGCGGCACCTTCACCCTCAACGCCCCGGCCACCGACCCTGAGGGCGACCTGGTCCGCTACAACCTGATGTACTGCAGCAAGTACGTCGACGGCGGCACCGGCTTCTCCCAGGTCTCCTTCTCCCAGACCGGCGACGGCCAGTTCACCGTCACCGCGCCCAGGACCCTGGGGACGTGGAAGGTCTACGTCTACGCCTACGACGGACACGGCAACGTCGGCGTGGAGAGCCGCTCCTTCAAGACCGTGCCCCCGCCCGTCAACGGCACCGATGTCGCCCTCAACAAGCCCACCACCGCATCGAGTTACCAGGCCACCGGCAACGGCGCGCCGTTCCCGGCGAGCAACGCCACCGACGGTGACTGGTCGACCCGCTGGGCCAGCGACTGGAGCGACCCGCAGTGGATCCAGGTGGACCTGGGGCGGACCACCTCCATCACACACGTCCAGCTCGGCTGGGAGTCCGCCTACGCGAAGGCCTACCAGCTGCAGGTGTCCGACGACGGCACGAACTGGACCACCGTCCACAGCACCACCACCGGCTCCGGCGGCGTCGAGGACTTCGACGTCAGCGCCACCGGCCGCTACGTGCGCCTGAACCTCACCGCCCGCGGCACCGGCTACGGCTACTCGCTGTACGAGTTCGGCGTCTACGCCTGAGCCCGGCCCCGGGCGGGCCCGGGACCGACGCGGGGCCGGAGTGTGCCTGCTCCGGCCCCGCTGCCAACGGACCACCGATCGCGGGAACCGAACCCCCGACAACCCGCGTCCTGCTCAGCATGACCTCTGACGCACAGCCGGCCCCCACGAGCCACGCCCGGCGCACCGCGCCGGCGGGGACGCCTGTGGCGCCGCCGCAGCCCGAGGTCAACGACTACACCGGCTTCGCCGAGGCGTACGCGCAGGAGAACGAGACCAACCTGCTCAACGCCTACTACGAGCGTCCGGCGATGCTGGCCCTCGCCGGGGACGTGGCCGGCCGCCGGATCCTCGACGCCGGATGCGGCTCCGGTCCCCTGTTCGCAGCGCTGCGTGACCGTGGCGCCACGGTGAGCGGCTTCGACGCGAGCACCGGGATGCTGGAGCTGGCCCGGCGCCGGCTCGGCCCCGACGCCGACCTCCGGATGGCCGAGCTGGGCGGTGGCCCTCTTCCGTACGCCGACGACACCTTCGATGACGTCGTCGCGTCGCTGGTGCTGCACTACCTGGAGGACTGGGGACCGGCGCTGGCCGAGTTGCACCGAGTACTCAAGCCGGGCGGGCGGCTCATCGCCTCCGTCGACCATCCGTTCGCGATCACGATGATGCACCGTGAGAACGGACGGCAGGACGGCTTCGACTACTTCGAGACCGCCAGGTGGACCGAGGAGTGGACCATCGGCGAGCACACCCCCCTGATGAGCCTGTGGCACAGGCCACTGCACGCGACGACAGACGCGTTCACCGCGGCGGGCTTCCGGATCAAGGTCATCAGCGAGCCGGATCCCGATCCCGCGGCCCACGAACTCTTCGCCGAGGAGTTGGCCGGAAAGCGGCGCTTCCTCAGCTTCCTGTTCTTCGTCCTGGAGGCGGAAGGGGCGGTCCGCACCGTCTGAGCCCGCACCACCGACCCGACGCACCACGCTCCCGCCCCGCCGTGAGGCGGGCCGTTCGCCGTCGACCCGTCGCTGCGCAGCCTCGCGTCGCAGACGCGAGCCCGTCATCTCACGTGTGGTATAGCGCACGTTACCAGCGGTACTCCTTGCCTTGATTTCGAACCCCGTGTGACGGTTCACGAGGCAGGCGGCCAGAGAAGCCTGCCGGGAGCACGGCAGCCGGCACCCACGGCCGGCAGGACGCCGAACCGCTCTCTCTGCTCGGCCGGGCGAGTCCCGCGAGCCGTTGGGTGTGCGAACCCCCTTGCAGCGACGCCGATTTGGCGAGCGCGGGGACGAGTGCGCCCTCGTTCCCGGGCAGTCTCCGTCGACATTGGAGCGTCATGCGCCACCGCAAGCACACCTCCCTCGTTCGCCTTACCGAGCGCCTGTCCGCCGTACGTACGAACGCGCGCTTCACCGAGCGTCTGTCCGCAGTGCGTATGAACAAGCGCCTGACCGCGGGTGTCGGTGCGGCCCTGCTGGTCACGGGCGCGGCCACCGGAACCGCTGTCGCCCTCACCGGCAGTGACTCCGCCCCCCACACCGCCGCCGTGGCCACCGCCCAGGCCACCGCGCGCCCGACCACCGACGCCGCGAACCGCTCGCTGCAGCGGGCGCCGTTGGCGACGCAGTCCGCCGACGCGGCCAAGGCCGCTGCCGCCGCGAAGGCCAAGGCTGAGGCTCAGGCCGCCGCTGCCGCGAAGGCGAAGGCCCAGGCCCAGGCCGCCGCCGCGGCCAAGGCGAAGGCCCAGGCGCAGGCCGCCGCCGCGGCCAAGGCCCAGGCCGCCGCCGCGGCCAAGGCGAAGGCCCAGGCGCAGGCCGCCGCCGCGGCCAAGGCCCAGGCCGCCGCCGCGGCCAAGGCGAAGGCCCAGGCGCAGGCCGCCGCCGCGGCCAAGGCCCAGGCCGCCGCCGCGGCCAAGGCGAAGGCCGAGGCGCAGGCCGCCGCTGCCGCGAAGGCCAAGGCCCAGGCCCAGGCCGCCGCCAGGGCCAAGGCTGCCGCCGCTGCTGCCGCTGCCGCCGCGCAGCCCAGCTACTCCAACAACCTGAGCGGCTGGATCGCCCACGCCCAGGCCGTCCTCGCCGCGCACGGCGACCACGTCCCCTCGGCCGCCGCGATCACCGCGCGCGCCATGACCGAGTCCTCCGGCAACCCCAGCGCGATCAACAACTGGGACTCCAACGCCGCCGCGGGGACCCCGTCCAAGGGCCTGATGCAGGTCATCGACCCGACCTTCGCCACCTACCACCTTCCGGGCTACAACGACATCTGGAACCCGGTCGACAACATCATCGCGGCCGTGCGCTACGCGAACGCCACCTACGGCGCCTTCGAGAACATCGCGTACACGAAGTCCGGTTACTGATTCCGGTCAGCGCCCCCATACCCCACGTGCCCGCCGGCGGTCCCCCCGCCTCCGGCGGGCACGTGGCATGCCGTCACGACGCCGGGCCGACGCGGGACTCCTAGAAGGGCGGCTCCTCCGAGCCGCCGGTCCCGCCCCCACCGGCCCACCCGCCCTCCGCCGCAGCGGCACGTGCCGCTGCCGGAGCCTGCCGACTGGCCTTGGTCACCCGGGCGGTCGCACTCCGCAGACTGGGGCCGATCTCGTCCACCTCGACCTCGAAGACGCTGCGCTTCTCGCCCTCCTTGGTCTCGTAGGAGCGCTGCCGCAGACGACCCTGGACGATCACACGCATGCCCCGCTGCAACGACTCCGCGACGTGCTCGGCCGCCTCCCGCCAGATCTGGCAGGACAGGAACAGGCTCTCCCCGTCCCGCCACTCGTTCGCCGCCCGGTCGAACGTCCGCGGCGTCGACGCGATCCGGAACTTCGCCACCGCCGCCCCACCGGGGGTGAACCTCAGCTCCGGATCGTCAACCAGGTTGCCGACAAGGGTGATTGTGGTCTCGCCTGCCATCGGTGCCTCTTCTCCTGCGTGCGCGAGCTCGTCGAGCCGACAGTAGACGCCACCACTGACAACCGACCGCCCGCTCCCTCCAGCAGCTGACCACCCGTCAGCTCCCCGCCGCCACGCGCCTCTCAGCCCCGGATCGGGAACGACCCCTGGAACGCCAGACGCTCCTCCGCCCCGTCCCCCAGCCGAGAGAGCACGTCGTCCAGTGCGACGAACTCCTCCCACCGCGGGCGTCCACTGGCGGCGGCCAGCCTGGCCACGACGAGATCTTCCAGCTCTGGCACGCGCTTGTTCTTCCAGATCTTGTCGGCGAGGCTCACCAGGAGGTCCTCCACCGCGGCATCGGACCGCGCCCACGATCCGTGCGTCGCGGCGAACCGTGCCAGCTCCGGGCTGACGCCGCCCCCGAGCAGCAGGGCACGGCCGGCCTCCTCGTGCGCGGAACCGGGCCCCGACAGCTCGGCCACGTGCACCGCCTTGCCGACATCGTGCGTCGCAGCCCCGAACAGCGCGGCTTCGTCGTCGACCGCCAGCGCGGGGTAGCGCTCCTGGACCCACTCCACCAGCTGGTGCGCGACGTCGTGGACGGCCCGCGGATGGGCCACCAGTCGCGGCGACGCGCCCAACTCGGCGAGGAGTCCCGCGATCTGATCCGGTAGCGGACGGAGCGAGCAGTGGGCCGGCCCGCTTGCGGCCCCCCGGAGAGTGTCGATCGTCACCGCGTCAGGGTACTGACCGCAGCCAGGACCCCTGGACCTCCAACATCTTTTGCAGCAAGCAGCTCAATTTCTGCGCAAACAGCTCGGACTCTTGCCTTGAAATGTCACCGTCACCTACGCTCCCGGACGACCGGCAGGTACCCACCCGCCTCGCCGACGACCTCCGGGATGGTTCGATGCCTGTTTCCCGTCGCACGTTCCTGTCCACGCTCTCCGCCGGTGCCGCCGGGGTCGCCCTCGGTGGCGGGCTCAGCACGCTCACCGCCACCGCTGCCCGCGCCGCCGGGACGCCCGGCGACGTCGTCGGCAAGGTGACCGTCGGCTACCAGGGCTGGTTCGCCTGCCCGGGCGACGGCGCGCCGATCAACGCCTGGTGGCACTGGAGCCAGAACTGGGGACAGGCGCCGTCCCCGAGCAACAACGTCATCAAGGCCTGGCCCGACTCGCGCGCCTTCGCCCGCACCTACCAGACCAGCTACGCCAACCTCGGTAACGGCAGTCCGGCGACCCTCTTCTCCTCCTACGACCAGCAGACCATCGACACCCACTTCCTCTGGATGCAGCAGAACGGCTGCGACACCGCCGCACTCCAGCGGTTCGACCCCAACGGCAGCGAAGGCCCCACCCGGGATGCGATCACCGCGCGGGTCCGCTCCTCGGCCGAGACGCACGGGCGCAAGTTCTACATCATGTACGACGTCAGCGGCTGGACGTCGATGCAGTCGGAGATCAAGGCCGACTGGACCGACAGGATGTCCGCGCACACCGCCTCCTCCGCGTACGCCAGGCAGAGCGGCAGGCCGGTCGTCGGCATCTGGGGCTTCGGCTTCAACGACGACAACCACCCCTGGTCGCCCGCCGTCTGCGCCGACGTCGTCAACTGGTTCAAGTCCCAGGGCTGTTACGTCACGGGCGGCGTCCCCACCTGGTGGCGGCCGGGGACCGGCGACTCCCGGCCGGGATACCTGGACGTCTACCACTCCTTCGACATGCTCTCCCCGTGGATGGTCGGCCGCATCGGCACGGCCGCCGACGCGGACAACTTCTACACCAACGCCACCCTGCCCGACCTCGCGGACTGCCAGGCCCATGGCATCGACTACCAACCCTGCGTCCTGCCGGGCGATCTGTCGGCACGTCAGCGAGCCCACGGCGACTTCATGTGGCGGCAGTTCTACAACATGGCCAGGGCAGGCGTGCAGAGCGTCTACATCTCCATGTTCGACGAATTCGGCGAGGGCAACCAGATCGCCGGTACCGCCGAGAACCAGGGTCAGGTGCCGGTCGGCTCCGGCCTGCTGGCCCTGGACGAGGACGGCACCGCCTGCTCCTCCGACTACTACCTGCGCCTCACCGCCGACGGCGGCCGCATGCTCAAGGGCCAACTGGCGGTCACGGCGACGCGGCCCACCCCACCGGTCGTCGGCGGTGGAGGGGGCGGGGGTGGCGGCAACCCCGACCTGGCCCTGCACCGGCCGGTGGCCGAGAGCAGCCACACCCAGGTCTACGCCGCGGCCAACGCGGTGGACGGTGACGCCGCCAGCTACTGGGAGAGCGCCAACAACGCCTTTCCGCAGTGGCTCCAGGTGGACCTGGGCAGCGTGCTGACCACCCGTCGGATCGTCCTCACCCTGCCGCCCAACCCCGCCTGGGGAGCGAGGACGCAGACCATCGCGGTCCAGGGCTCGACCGACGGCGCCAATTTCAGCACCGTGGTCGGCGCCACCGGATACCTCTTCGACCCGGCGACCGGGAACACGGCCACCCTCTCCTACCCTTCCGGCGCGACCGCCCGCTACCTCCGCCTCCTGTTCACCGCCAACACCGGCTGGCCCGCCGGCCAGGCCTCGGGCTTCTCCGTCTACGCGACCTGACCGCGCCCGCAAGTCCGGAGAGGACCAGGGCCCCAGGCCCGCCCGGACCACCTCCCGTCCGGGCGGGCCGACACACAGCTCCCTGCCGCACACGTTCGGGTGAACACCTTCCGACGCCGCTTGACGTGGGCATGAACTGGCCGCTTGCATCGCGGTCATGACGGTCTCTCAGAAACTCGCCTCACTCGGCGCCGGCCTCGCCCTCCTCCTCACCGCCACGCTGTTCACGGGCGCCCAGGCGGCGCGCGCCGACGAGTCACTGCCGAGCGACGCCTGCTCCGCGGCCTACGAAGCGGGCGACGCGCGGCTGGGTCCGGAGCAGCTGCCGACGACGGGCCCCGTCGGCCGCGAACTGGTCGGGTACCAGCGCACCGGCGGAACCTCCGCGGCCGCCTTCCTCGCCGAGTTCTGGGACCCTGCCGCGAACGGCGGCGCGGGCGGCTGGCGCTACCCGCCGCAGAACGGCTACCTCCTCGCCCCGAACGGCAGCCCCATCGAGGTGCGCCAACAGCTCCGACCGGGGCAGGACATCGACCGCTTCGGCAGCGAGTACGGCTCCTTCCTCGCACCGGAGGGCCTCCCCTACGCGCTCCGGGCCATTCCGCCGCAGAGCCTCGACGGGCAGCCCGCGGCCGGGTGCAACTACCACGACTACCGCGTGCTCAGGCCGTTCAGCGTGGACGCCGGGCCCATCGCTCCGTGGTTCGACCAGCCCGGTCTGGGCTGGCAGTACCAACTCGACTCCGCGCTCGTCCCCGGCAGCCCGGCCCGCTTGAACGTGCTGTGGCTGGTGCAGAACGGGTACCTGGAGCGGCTCGTCTGACGGTCCGGTGGTCCGTGGGACGGCGGGCGTCCGGGCGGAAGCCAGCCGCCCGGACGCCGCAAGGCATCAGGCGCCGAGCACCAGATGGCCGGTCATCAGGCGCCGAGCGCCGGGCGCGATCCCCGGCGCGTCACTCCGAGATTCCGAGCTTGTTCTGACTCGCCGTGAACGCGGCCAGATTCTCCTGTGTGACGACGCCGACTCCGGAGCTGAGTGTCCCGTCCGATCCCAGGTACGGCTTCACGAGGTCCATCGTCGCTTTCCGGCCCAGCACGCGAAGCGCCGCCAAAAGGAATGCCCCGGTGTAGCCCTGCTGATAGGGCGACTGGACGACCGTGGCCTGAATGACGCCCTGGTGGATGAATCCGAGGGTCTGCGGGTCCGCGTCGTCGGAGACGACCTTCACCTTGCCCGTCTTTCCGGATTCCCATACCGCGGAAGCGGCGGCGGGGCCGTCGTACGAATACACGCAGTACAGGCCGGTGATATCGGGGTGGTCCGAGAGAATCTGCTGGGCGTCGTTCGTGGCGTTCGTGGGACTCATCTGGTCGGCGATCTTCTGCACGACCTTGATGTCGGTTCCTTTGAGCGCGTCCTCGAAACCCTGGATGCGCTCCAGCGCATTGGACGCCGTCAACGAGCCGACCAGGACCGCGACTCGGCCCTTCCCGCCGAGCGCGGCCCTCATCGCCTCGCCCGCCTTCTGACCTGCCTGGTAGTTGGGGGTGCCCAGATAGAGCGCGGCGCCGTCGGCGGCCGGCAGCGGCGAGTCGATCGCCAGGACCGGGATGCCGGCCGCGGTCGCCGACTGGAGGGGCGCCTTGAGCGCGGCCGGGTCGATGGCCGAGATCGAGAAGGCGGAGACCTGCTGCGACCGGAGGGTGCGGATGATGGCGAGCTGCTCGTCCAGTCGGCCGTTGTCCGGGGTCTGGAACACGCCTTTGACGCCGAGTTCGGAGAGGCCCCGGGAGAATCCGGCGTTCCCGCCGAGCCAGTAGCCCTGCGGGACGTTGACGACCATCGCCAGGTTGAGCCCGTCGAGCTTCTTTCCTTTCAGCGCCGCCTTGATGGCCGAATCCAGCTTCGTGAGCGCAGCGTCGTTGAACGAGATGTCGCCGTGGATCGGGGTGGCGTCCGAACTCCCGGCCGTTTCCGTGCCGGCGGCTCCGGCGGTGCAGGCGGTCAGGGTGAGTGACATGGCGGCCACTGCGGCCGCGAGCGGGGTGGCCGAAGCAATTGCGCGGCTCCCGTGGTGCGTCTTCATTGCTGCGTGCGCCTTTCCATTCGTCCCGAAGGTCGGCTGCGACAAGTCCGTAAGCGCTGCGGTGATATGGGCAGGTGAATGCGCGGCTCCTTGGGTCGTGCCTGCGTCGCCCGGTCGGGAGCAGGCCGACCGGAAGGTGTTGTGAGCGCTAACATGATGAATTGTGGGACCGCCTGCCGGGGAATGGCCGGTCCCCAGGGAGCTACGGCGGCGGACGGGTACAGATAGTGAGCGCTCACACGCTTCCCGTCAACCACATGCGCACCGAATCCTCGCGGCGCGATCCGCCGGAGGCCGCTGACCTTTGCCTCAGCAGGAGACATTGCCGCGCTTATTGACACGCGCCTGCGGCACTCCCATAGTTGGGCCACCGCCGCGAGTCCCCTGTTCCCCAGGAAGAGACAACTTCACCAGAGCCAGGAATGTTAACGCTAACAAGAAACTCCGTCACCGCCTTTCGGGCCGTTCCCCACCCACCCACACCCAGGCGCCAGGCACCCCCTCCCCCGTCGTCGGCACCGCCTGCCGGCTGACCGACCCGAACAACGGCCGGGTCCTCGATGCTGTCAACTGCGGCACGGCGAAGGGCACTTCGGGACGCCAGGGGCGCGGCCCCTGGTCCGCGCGTGGCGACGGGCTCGCGCAGCCGCGGTGGACGGGTGACCCGGTCCGGGACGACGAAGGGCCCGGACACGTCTCCTGTACGCGTCCGGGCCCGTGCTGGGCGGCCGGGATCAGGTCGGCCGCCCGGGGATTGACGGTGTGTCAGTGGCGCCCCGCTCCCGTGATCCGTCCGTTGGTGGAGGTGACCACGGGGTCGAGGTCGTGGAACCGGGCCGTGTAGGACCCGACCGTGATGCCCGGGACGTGCTGCTGCTGGGCGAGCTGCTGGAAGGAGGCGGTCCGGGTGGCCGTGGTGAGGATGCGGATGGCGCTGCGCTGGAGGTCACCGAGCCGCATCGGGTAGCCCTGGGGCGGGTAGTCGCCCGTCAGCGTGACCGTGTAGGCGGTGACCGGGCTGGAGGCGTCGCCGGGGGTGGCGTGCTGGACGTCCGTGACGCTGATCGCGGCCTTCTGGGCGGCGGTCAGCGCCGTGCCGGACAGGAACGACTGGACCGCCCGGTAGGCGTCGTCGACCGAGGTGAACTTCGGGTTCGGCGTGAACGTCTGGTTGTTGATGGCGTCGGTGGTCGTCGTACCGGACAGCGGGGTCCTGGACAGGTCCGTGGTGGCGTCGACCGTGGTGGAGATGCGGGTGGCGCCGCCGGCCGCGAGGCTGAGGCTGCCGAGCTGGACGTTCCAGTTCGTGAAGCTGAAGGTGCCGAAGGTGACGGTGTTCTTGTTGTAGGCGGGCAGGCCGTCGATGTCGACGGTGGGCGCCACCTTCCTGATCGAGTCGATGATCTCGGAGGGGTTGCCGCCCGGCTCGATCAGGTCGTTGCCGGCGTACATGGTGGCGACGGGGTTGTGGCTGCCGCCCCAGTCGGTCATCACGGTGCCCTGGAAGCCCCACTCCCCGCGCAGCACGTCGGTGAGCAGGTCGTAGTTGGCCGAGCTGTAGGTTCCGTTGATCTTGTTGTAGGAGCTCATCACGGCCATCGGCTGGGCGGCCTTGACGGCGATCTCGAAGCCCTTGAGCTCGATCTCGCGCAGCGCCCGCTCACTGACGACGGCGTTGTCGGCGTTGCGGTTGGCCTCCTGGTTGTTGGCGGCGAAGTGCTTGACGGTGACGCCGACGCCGGGGTTGCTCTGCACGCCCTCGGTGGTGGCCGCGGCGGTGAGGCCGGCGACGAGCGGGTCCTCCGAGTAGTACTCGAAGTTGCGGCCGTTGAGCGGGTCGCGGTGGATGTTCATGCCCGGGGCGAGCCAGGTGGACACGCCGAACTCGTTCATCTCCTCGCCGATCGCGGTCCCCACCTTCTGGACCAGGCCGCGGTCCCAGGTCTGCGCGAGCAGGGTGCCGATCGGCCAGGCGGTCGCGTACTGGTAGGTCGGCGGCGTGCCGGCGATCTGCTGGGTCAGCCGCAGGCCGGCCGGACCGTCCGAGAGGGTGAGCGCGGGGATGCCGAGGTTCTCCAGGCTGCCGGTGGTGTAGCCGGCCGCGCCGATCGCTGAGGGCGTGGTGCCGCCCTTGCCGGACCCCTCGACGATGGCGGCGAGTTGACCCACCGTCAGCCCCGCGACGAACTGCTGGACGGACAGCTTGCCCTTGGCCACGTCGAAGAGCGTGGCGTGCGGGTCCGTCGTCACCGGCTGGACCGTCTCCCCCGTCCGGGGCTGGTAGGGCGCGCCGGTGCCCTCCCAGTCCCGCTGCTTCGGGTCCAGGTAGACGGTGGTCGAGGAGATCTTCGACCCGTCGATGGCGTAGTAGGGCGAGGAGGAGTCGACCGTGGTGCCCTGCTCGTACGGGGAGGCCTTCTGCGCGGTGCGGAAGGAGCGCGGGTTCAGGTACAGCGTGGGCGCCTGCGCGATCTCCCGGCGCTCGCCCGGGTAGCTGTAGAAGTCGGCCGGGTCGCTGGTCAGTTCGCTGCCCGTGGCCTGGCCGTCGAGCTCGTTGTGGTCCTGCTCGATGGTGACCTCGCCGCCGAGGCGGAGCTTGGCGGCGACGTGGGTGTTGCGCGAGGAGTCGCCGACGCGGACCACGTAGTCGCCGGGGTCCAGCGTCCAGGCGGCGCGGGCCTGGTCGTAGGAGGCGAGCGAGGACGTGTCGAAGGTGATGGTCACCTTCTGGGAGGCGCCGGGGGCCAGGTCGTCGGTCTTCGCGTAGCCGGCGAGCTGCTGGTACGGCTTGTCGAGTCCGGTCTGCGGCGCGGAGACGTAGACCTGGACGACCTCCTTGCCGCTGTAGCGGCGGCCGGTGTTGGTGACGGTGGCGGTCACGGTCACGTGCCGGGCGTCCGCGCTGACGTGCTGCGGCCGGATCCGGAACGTGGTGTAGGAACCGCCGTAGCCGAACGGGTAGTTGACGACGGAGGCAGGGGCGGCGGGGTTGATGCTGCGGTAGAACGAATCGAAGTAGCGGTAGCCGACGTAGATGCCTTCGCTGTAGGGCTCGGTGGCGGTGTTGCCGTCGTTGTTGCCGAAGGTGGCGGACGCGGGGTAGTCGGCGTAGGCGGCCGCCCAGGTGTCGGTGAGCTTGCCGGACGGGTCGGTGGTGCCGTTGAGGACGTCCACCAGGGCGTTGCCGCTCTCCTGGCCGGCCTGGCTCATCAGCAGCATCGCGTCGAGCGCGAGGCCGCCGGCCGGGTCCTTCTCGGCGGCGTTGATCTGCTTGTAGAAGGTGGTGTCGATGATGCCGCCGGAGTTGATGACCACGACGACGTGCCGGTAGCTGCGGCCCAGCAGTGCGAGGTTGGCCCGCTCGGTGTCGCCGAGCAGGTAATCGCCCTTGCCGGAGGAACGGTCGGCTCCCTCACCGGAGTTGCGGGCGATGACATAGACGGCGGTGTCGGTCGGCGCGGTCGGCTTCACGCTGTCGGGCGTGAGTGGCTGCTCGACGGAGGAGTAGTCGATGGCCGGCCCGAAGAGGCTGTTCGCGGTGGAGCCGTACTTGGTGTCGTAGGCGCTGGTCATGGCGGACCAGTAGGCGCTGCTCGTGGTGACCTGGTAGCCGGCGTTCTCCAGGCCCTGGCGGGCGTTGACGTTGGAGCGGTTGTTGACCGAGCCGGAGCCGGTGCCGCCCTTGACGGTCTGGTAGGCGCCGACGCCGAACAGGGCCAGGTTGCCGGAGCGGGCGATCGGGAGGGCGCGGTCGTGGTTCTCCAACAGCACCATGCCCTGTTCGGCCGCCTGCCGGGACAGGGCGGAGTTGGCGGTCTCCAGGGCGTTGGGGTGGGGGTCGGTGGTGGCCGCACGGGCGGGGGCGATGCCGCCGAACATCAGGGCGGCGGCGACCACGGAGGCGGCGCCGGCGACGGTGGCGGGCTTGAGGCGGCGGGCGAGGGTGGGGTGGTTCACAGACAGCAGTCCTCTCTGTCCACGGCCCGGTGGAGTGGGCGGGCCGAGTAGCCAGGAGGCTATGAACCAGCCTTTCGGACGGTCAATAACCTAAAACGAAGTCGACTCCCGGGTTTTGGGTTAATTCCCGCCTTATTATTCGGCCAATGACCGGCCGAACCAACGACGCGGCCCTATGCTCTGCACCATGGACGTGGCCGCCGATCGCTCCTCTCCCCGCAACCGGACGCGGGAGGAGGTGTTCCGCCTCATCGAGACCAACACCTCGATGACCCGCGCCCAGCTGATCGAGGTCACCGGCTTCTCCCGGAGTACCGTCAACCACGCCGTCTCCCAGCTCATTTCGGCGGGCCGGGTGATCGAGGAGGACCCCGGCACGAAGGGGCCGGGCAGCGGTAGCGGCCGCCCGGCGGGCACCCTGCGGATCGTCCCGCACGGCGTGCCCGCCGGCGCGCTGGACTTCGGCCACGCCCACATCAAGGCCGCCGTCATCGACCCGGAGGGCGAGATCATCGCCCAGCGGCAGGCCGACCTGGACGTCGACCTCCAGGCCGAGCGCGCCCTCGACCTGGGCACGCGCATGCTCGACGAACTGGGCCGGGAAGCGGCGCTCGGACCGCTGGGTGCCGTCGTCGCCGGGATCCCCGGCCCGCTGGACGCCACGTCCGGTCTCGTGCGCTCGCCCACCATCCTGTCGAGCTGGGTGGGCCTCGACCCGCGCGAGGAACTGCGCCGCCGCCTGGACACCGCGGTCCACGTCGAGAACGACGCCGTCCTGGGCGCCTTCGGAGAGCTGCGGCGCGGTGCGGGCCAGGGCTTCCGGGACTTCCTCTACGTCAAGGCGTCCCACGGCATCGGAGCGGGTCTGGTGCTGCGCGGCGAGCCCTACCGCGGCTCCCTCGGCTTCGCCGGGGAGATCGGGCACACCCCTCTGCCCGGCCACACCGACCTGTGCCGCTGCGGCAACCGCGGCTGCCTGGAAGCCGTGGTGTCGGTGGCCTCCATCGGCGGCCAGTTCGCCCACACCCATCCGCAGGCGGCCCCCGGCACGCTCCGCTTCGACCGCGGCGGCGACCCGATCACCCAGCGCATCCTGGACGACGCCGGCCGCCTGCTCGGCGAGGTCCTGGCCGTGCTGTGCAACCTGCTCAACCCCGCCGCGCTGATCATCGGCGGCGAACTCGGCTCCTGCGACGGGCCGTTGCTCGACGGCGTGAAGGCCACCGTGCACCGCAACGCGCAACCGGCGATCGCGGCCTCGCTGCGCGTGCTCCCCGCCCAGCTCGGCGTGGACGCCGAACTCGTCGGAGCCGCGACGATGGCCGCCGCCCTGGCCCGCCGCTGACACGGCGTCATCCCCCGCGACCCGGGGCGCCGTTCAGCCGGGTGCGGGTGCGTAGGCGGCGGCTCCCCAGGCCTGCGCGTCCGCGAGACGCCCGCGCAGCAGCCTCAGGCTCTGGATCTGCCCGGGCGGGCAGTGGCGTGACAGCCCTGCCGTCAGCGTCGCCGCGAAGGGTACGTGCGCCGGTCCGAGTTGGGCGTCGACCACCAGGGCGTCCGGCGTGAGCACCGTGACCGTGCCCGCCAGCGCCTCGGCCACCAGCTCCCCCAACTCCCGGTAGTACTCCACCGCTTGGGCGTCCCCTGCCAGGACCAGCGCGTCCGCCTCGGCAGGGGTCAGCGGGCGCCCGTACCGGGCGGCCAGCGCCAGGTCCGCCTCCTTGTGGGCGAGCCGCGTGGCCAGGCAGCCCCGGCTGCCGCACACGCACCGCGCCCCGTCCGGAACCACCTGGACGTGAGCCAGCTCGCCCGCCGTTCCGTCGACGCCGGTGAACAGCCGGCCGTCGATGACCAGTCCGGCCCCGACGCCGTGACGGACGCTCAGATGGATGCTGGCCCGCGTCCCTGCGGCGGCCCCGTGCACGGCCTCGCCCAGGGCGGCGAGATGGGCGTCGTTGACCAGCCGGACCTCGCCGGGGAAGGCGCGGCTCAGCAGGGCATGGGCGAGGTCCTCCGGGTACTCCTGGCCGCCCCGGTCCCCCGCCGCCTCGGGCGCGACGGGATACGGAGCGCAGACGATGACGCGCCGGACCGGGGTCTCGTCGCCGCCTCGGGCTTCGGCCAGGAGCCGACGGATCTCCCGCTCCCAGCCGGCGTCCCCGGGGAGGGCGCGGGTCCGGTGCTCGGCGAGGATGCCGGTGCCCGCGGACACCGTGAGCCTCGTCCCCTCCGCCAAGAGACGGACCAGCGCGACGGGAGCCAGCGCGGCGCTCAGCCGGTAGGAGTAGGCGGGGCGTCCCGGGCTGGACACCCGCGCGCCCGGGACCACGGCGAGCGTCCCCCGTTCGACCAGGGCGTTGACGAGTGAGGTGACCACCGTCCGGGACAGCCCGGTCCGGTCCGCGATCTCGGTGCGGCTCAGCGCGGTCGCGGGGTCGAAGCAGGCGACGACGGCAGCCTCCAGCAATGCCGTCGAGGTACGCGGTCCGCGCGCACCCGTCATGGAGGACCTCCTCAGGCAGGAACGGGAGTCGGGGCAGGGCGGATCACCGCAGTCGGGCTGCGGCCGCGGTCAGCCCGAGGAGGAGCGGACCGTTCCCTGGTCGGCGGGGGCGAGGCGGCGGGGTTCGTGCAACATGCATCCAGTCATACCCGCTCCACAGCCTGAGCGGTATGCCGGGGTGGAGGCACGGTCCGAGCCCTCGCCGTCCGCCGCCTGGCCGCCCCCCACGTCGGCGCACAGCGGCGACCGGTCCGGCACGCGCGGGCCACCCCGACAGGAGCTGGTCCCAGGCCGGCCGGGCGACCCCAGCAGGAGCTGGTCCCGGGCCGGTCGGGCGACCCAGCAGGGGCTGGTCGCGGGCCGGTCGGGCCGGTGCGGCGGCAGCGCTCGCCCGCCCGGCCCGTCGCGACCGGGCCACCCGGCCGGCCTGCGAGAATGCGGGCATGGACAAGCGACTCATGGGCAGGCTCGGCCGCGAGGTCTCCGTCGTCGGCCTGGGCACCTGGCAACTCGGCGCCGACTGGGGCGCGGTCGACGAGAAGGACGCCCTGGCGGTGCTCGACGCCTCCGCTGAGGAGGGCGTCACCTTCTTCGACACCGCCGACGTCTACGGCGACGGCCGCAGCGAGCGCCTCATCGGGCAGTGGCTGAAGGCCAACCCGGATGCCGGCGTACTGGTGGCCACCAAGATGGGCCGCCGCGTCGAACAGCTCCCCGAGCACTACACGCCCGCCAACTTCCGTGCCTGGACCGACCGTTCCCGCGCCAACCTGGGCGTGGACCGGCTCGATCTGGTGCAGCTGCACTGCCCGCCGAGCGCGGTGATCGAGTCCGACGCCGTGTTCGACGCGCTGGACGCGCTCGTGGACTCGGGCGCGATCGCCGCCTACGGCGTCAGCGTGGAGACCTGCGCCCAGGCGCTGACCGCCATCGCCCGTCCGGGCACGGCGAGCGTGCAGATCATCTTCAACGCCTTCCGCCGCAAGCCCCTGGACGAGGTGCTGCCCGCCGCGTCGGCCGCCGGTGTCGGGATCATCGCCCGCGTGCCGCTGGCCTCCGGCCTGCTGTCCGGGCGCTACCGCCACGACACGGTGTTCGCCGCCGACGACCACCGCAGCTACAACCGCCACGGCGAGGCGTTCGACCAGGGCGAGACGTTCTCCGGAGTGGACTACGACACCGGCGTCGAGGCCGCCGCCGAGTTCGCCGCGCTGGCCCCGCAGGGCGCCACCCCCGCGCAGACCGCGCTGCGCTGGGTCGTCCAGCAGCCCGGTGTGACGACGGTCATCCCCGGCGCGCGCTCGGTCGACCAGGCCCGCGCCAACGCCCGCGCGGCGGCCCTGCCCCCGCTCGGCGAAGACGTGCTCTCCGCCGTGCGCGACCTTTACGACCGGCGGTTCCGCGCACAAGTGCACAGCCGCTGGTAGGAAACGACCCCGAGGCCCCGGCCGGGCGGCATCCGCCGCAAGGTCGGGGCCTTCGCATAAGCTCAAATCGAAACTTTCGAGAGCAGTGGAAGACTGTTTTGGGCTCCGGCGACGCCAAGAGCCCGCTCGCTCCGGCTACCCCACCTGTGAACTGCGGCTTTTCTGGCCTCGCGGCAGCTGTCGATCACATTTTCTTTCGCATCTCTTGTCGAAAGTATTGACAGCTTGTCGCGCCCGGAACAACACTGGCGCGGTCGATCGAGCCCCAGCGGTCGCCCAGCCCACCCCCACCACAACAGGGCTGCTGCCGCCTGGACTTGACGGATGGTCAGTTCCACGGCCGCGCGCGCTGCGTGGCCGTCCCACCCCTCACAGGAGGAATCACGCTCGTGAACCTCACCCACCCCATGAGCCGCAGACGGCGCCTCTGGCGACTCGTCAACAAGGCACGCTTCCTCGTCCTCGCCCTCGCGGCCGTCCTGCTCCTGCCCGGCACGGCCAGCGCCGCCACCACGATCACGTCGAACTCCACCGGC
>NZ_JBHSQJ010000075.1:0-244 GCF_042658505.1 Streptacidiphilus monticola
CGCAGGTGGGCGGCTTTCGGACGGGTGGGGCCGTTGCCGGAGGCGGGCGGTTTCAGCTGGTGGCCCTGTGTCCTGCAAGGGGGCGCTGTGGGTGGACCGCGTAGCGGACGCCGGTCGCCGGGGGCCGGGTGGCCGTTGCCGCAGGTGGGCGGCATCTGACGTGTCCTCAAGTCCCTCTGTGAAAAGGCCATCGCGCAGCGTCGGAGCGGGCACTGCTCCGCTCGGGACGCTGCGCGATGGGGGG